>JAJDBB010000092.1 GCA_029261555.1 Nitrospinaceae bacterium
TTTGTAGAACCTCTCTGGGCCATGGTGATCGGATTCGTTGCCGGAATGATTTGCTTCCAGGCAGTGGTCATGAAAATCAAGATGGGATACGACGACTCCCTGGACGTTTTCGGAATTCACGCCGTGGGCGGGGCCTGGGGCGCGATTGCAACGGGTCTGTTCGTAACCGTTGGCGGTACCGGCCTTCTGCAAGGCAACATCGGCCAGGTCGGAATCCAGATCGTGGGAGTCGCCGCCGCTGCGGGTTATTCGTTCATCGTCACCTGGGGACTGGTTACAGCGATCGACAAAACTATTGGCTTCCGGGTCGACGAAGAGGCCGAGGAAATCGGGCTGGACGCTTCCGAACACGGAGAGTCAGGTTACAACTTGGTTTGATACGCCTGGTTATCGAAAAAAGTCGGCCAGGCGTTTGCTCAATTGATATTTAAAAATTATCAATTAAAATATATCTCAAATTTTTAAGTCTTTTTAACTTTCTAACCGTTACGCTAAAAGGAAATATAATGAAACAAATTCTCCGGACATTCATACTGCTGATATTTTTCTGTATCTTTGCGCCGGGTACGGTTCTTGCCGAATCCGGTCCCCTGGAGTTATTAAAAGATATCGAAGTCCACGGCTTCGCTTCCTCATCTTATGTCGCCAACTTTAACGATCCGGTAACCGGCGTTAATAATAATCGGATTTTTGATACCGATCACAATTCCTTTAAATTCGACGTTGGTGAACTCGTCCTGTTGAAGGAAGTCCCCAATAAAGGCGACGTCGGTTTCCGGACCGATATCACCTTCGGGTTCAGTTTACCGGAAGGCGCCAAGGCCGCGCCGGGTCCCGGAGTCACCGTTACAGCGCCCGGCGGCGGAACGATCGGCACGTTCGACGTGTCCGACGACGATTTCGATTTGCAACAGGGCTACGTCTCCTGGAACATTCCCGTAGCGAACGGACTGGTGGTTGATTTTGGTAAATTCAACACTCACGTCGGCTTGGAAGTCTTCATGGGATACGACGACCAGAACTGGAACTTCTCCCGATCTTTTCTTTACGGATTGGGCCAGCCGTTCACCCATTCAGGAATGCGGGCGTCTTATTCCTTCACCGATCAGTTCAGCGCCATGGCCATGATCTCAGACGGCTGGGACCGCACCACGGACGATAACGACGGAAAAACCTTTGGCGTCCAGTTGGTTTACTCTCCGCTCAGCAACTTGTCGCTCCTTTTCAACTGGGCCGGCGGACCGGAAATTCAGGCTTCCGATCCAGTTAACGAAGACGACAACAGAAATATTTACGACTGGATAATCGATTGGGGCGTGACAGATCAATTGTCCTTCATCTACGACATTTCCTACGCCGTTGAGGACAACAATTCAGCCACCACCGCGGGAGAGGACGCCATCTGGTGGGGCTTTGAAAGCCTGGTCCGTTACGAGTTCAACAATTGGTTCGCTCTCAACCTTAGGGGCGAGTACTTCGAGGATCTGGGCGGCGTGCGCACTCCCATCCAGGGTTCTTTGGGCGCGGCCATTTCGGAAAAACTCTGGGAGTTTTCCATCACGCCTGAGTTCAGGGTCAACCGGAACCTGATCATCCGGGCGGAATACCGGCACGACGAGTCTAACATCAACTCATTTGGCGACGGAGACGCCGACTTCAACGAAGACAGCCAGGACACCATTTCCCTGAACGCCATGTTCTATTTTTAAAAACGATTCAACGCCTACCGGCCCTGATTGGATAAATCCAATCAGGGCTTTTTTTTGCTCTCCCCTCTTCCGCCATAACTTCTTTTAACCTGTTCGGAAACCGGCTAAAATAAACGCTTCTCTTAGAAAAATAATTCCGGGTTTTCCGTGTCTCCAGCCGAACAAAACACAATCATTTACTTAATGTTCCTTAATGGGGTCCTGTTCCTGGGCCTGAATTTTCTGGCGCATTGGCTGGTCCATCCCGGTTCTAAAAACTCAAAACGCAAGGGATACGCCGCTCTTGTCGGAGCAGCCATGATTTTTTGCACGCAACAGGAATACCACGTTCTGATATCCTATGGTATAAACGCAAGCAAGGTCAGAGGCGTTTTGATGGGCGGATTCATCCTCCCGGTATTCTTTATTTCCCTAGCCTGGTATCGAATCCAAAAAAAACGCGGTTCTTCCAGTCCCTAAACCCAGCCAACTGATTTCCCCATGGACATAATAGACCTTAGAAGCGACACAGTCACACAACCCACGCCGAATATGCGCAAGGCCATGGCCGACGCCGAAGTGGGCGACGACGTTCTGGACGAAGACCCTTCGCTGATTCGATTGCAGGAGGTCGCGGCCGAGAAGCTGGGCAAGCAAGCGGCGTTGTTCGTCCCCAGCGGAACCATGGGCAACCTGGCCTCTCTGTTGACTCATTGCAACCGGGGAGAGGAAGTAATTCTAGGCGATCGGTCCCATATTTTTTTAAACGAAGCGGGCGGCCTGTCGGCCCTGGGAGGAATTCACCCCAACGCAACGCCTAACCGGGAGGATGGAACCATTTCCCTGGAGGTATTGGAAAATTCTATACGCCAGCCCGACTTGCATCACACCGTTACCCGCCTCATCTGTCTGGAAAATACGCACAACTACTGCAACGGCTCGCCGTTAACTCCGGATTACATGGAGGCGGTGGGAAAGCTGGCCGCTAAACATGATTTAAAAATTCATCTCGACGGAGCGCGGATATTCAACGCAGCGGTAGCGCTGGAGACGGACGTCCGCAACCTGGCACGCCCGGCAGACTCGGTAATGTTTTGCCTGTCCAAAGGTTTGTCCGCTCCGGTGGGTTCATTAATCTGCGCGGACGCCGATTTCATTGCGCGGGCCAAAAAGTATAGAAAAATGCTGGGCGGAGGAATGAGACAAGCCGGACACTTGGCAGCGGCGGGGCTAGAGGCGCTGGAACACCTGGTGGAACGGTTGGGGGAGGATCATGCCAACGCAGGGAAACTGGCGAACGGCCTGGCGAATATAAAAGGCGTCGAGTTGGACCCGGATTTGGTAAAAACCAATATAATTTTTTTCAACGTCGATAAAAACAGCGTCTCTCCGGAAGCGTTTTTAAGCGGAATGGAGGCGGCGGGAATAAAAATTTTGATGCTGGAGCCGGGGACTTTCCGCGCAGTTTTAAACAGAGGCGTTAAGGAAAACCAACTGGACATGGTTTTAAAAACGGTTGGAAAACTCGTTGCGGGCTGATCGCCCGGTCGCTTGAAAGCTTGGGATTTGACTCAAGCCGTTTTCCGGATTAGAATGAATAGCCCTATCAATTCTGCTACCCGTATATTTGGAGAAATAATGGAATTCACATCGCAAAAAAAAGAAATCCTTGAATTTGAAAAAGACGCGTTAAACGTGGTCAAAAGCCGTTACCTGCTGTGCATTCTTGTCTCCCAAAGAATCCATCAACTGGAAAAAGGCGCCCAGCCCTGCATCGAGGTGGAGGAAGAACAGATCAAGCCACAGAATTACTACGAACTGTCCCTCCGCGAAATCATCGAGGGCAACATGGACCTCGAACAAATAAACGACTGATTTCCCCTTGAAGCTCTCCTTCTAAAAACCCGATATTTTTCGAAGTCGGTAAAACAATTCTGTTTTGTTTTTTTAAAACAGAAAAGCCCGCTGCCTTTCGGCAACGGGCTTTTTCTTATTCTCTAAAAGGGTCGGCTATTATCTCGCCTTGCCTTCTTTGTACATCTTACGAGTCCGCTTGGTCATCCATACCAGCCAGCCTTCCAATCCGATAAAAATTACGGCCATGATCGGAGGCATGTAGTAAATGGAATCCGGAACCGGAGGCTCAAGAATGGTATACACCCAGGTAGACAGGGCGTTATGCTCGTCTTTTTCCTTATCCGCTCCGGACCACTGGAAAAATGAAACGGGAATAAAGGTCTCCTGAAAAACTTGAACGTCGGTTTCCTTATTCTCGGTTTCCAACGAGCGCCGGAAAAGAAGTCTCACCCTGCCTTGCTTGAAAATGGAGTCTACAATCTCAACAGTGGCGGGAGTTTCTTTCTCCTTGATGGCGTCAAAACCGTTGCCGATAAACTCATTTACCTTAACGTCGAGTTTGTAGCCGGTTTCGCTTGGAGGATTCGTTGGATTATAATCCTTAGCCAAAAAGGACGCTTTCCACAAGTCGATCGGCTTTTTGGAATCCCCAAAAATAAAGTAGGGTTTTTCCGCGCCAAACAAATCCTGAAGTTTTCCGGGCCACTGAATCGCTATGGCGTCGGGATATTCAGGATCGGTGGACAAGAACCGCAAGTGATACTCGACCAGGTAATAAACCGCGCCTTCGGATGGACTCCAACGGGAGGACACCCAAAGGTTGTCCACCTTGGGATCAAAGTTTCGATTCCCGCGAGTGATTTGCCCGGCAAGCGCAATGTAATGCTTTTTATTGAGCGTTCCAGGATATCCCTCTCCACGAGGCACAAGTCTGGGATCATCATCCGGAGCGTCCCACATTGGGTCGTCAATGCTCCTGGCAATATCCCCTTCCGTGTACATGGAAGAAATCAAAAAGTCGTTGATCGGTTTATTGGTCAACTTGTCGATATTCTTCCTGGGACAAAGGGAGTTCACGAATGCGGCCAGTTTCCACCTGTCGTCCACAGTGATCTCGTCTTTGAAGTTCGGCATCGGAGTGCCGTTCAACCCAGTGGAGACGGTGCGAACGACGTTGAAGGGATCATAGTGTTGGCGCCGACTTCCGCGGAAATTCCAGCACTGCTGCCAGTCCGCGGCGACAATGGGGAATCCCCAATCGTCTTTCATCGTCGGGTTGCCGTCTCCACGTCCTTCTCCACCGTGACACTCGAAACATTTGTTCTTGATGAAGACTTCTTTACCCTGATCAATGGCTTCCTGCGGAACGTTAAGGAAAAGATTTTGTCCGCTGGAATTACCGACATCAGTCGACCAAGGCATGGTTCCAAACTCCATCGGGTTCAGTTCTTCATCTTCCGTGTCGTCAAAGCTCCGGTCTTCCACCAGAGTTTTAACAAAGTTAACCACGGCTGTGATTTCCTGATCGCTGAGGACTTCGCCCCAAGGAGGCATCGCGGAACCGGGCAAACCGTTCTTTACGGTCTTGATCAGATCCGCTTCGAAGGGCAATTCGCCGGAGTCCGTGGTCCGAACCTTAAACGTTCCCTGAAGAAAGTTTCTGGGACGCGTGAACAGGCGGTTAGCCGAAGGACCATCTCCCCCGCCCTTAACGCCATGACACCAGACGCAACGCTTGAAATAGGTCTTTTTCCCTAACTCCAGCAAATCTTTTTTCACGACGTCCGGACCAGCCGCAAAAACCGCCGAGGGCAAGTAAAAACCCGCCAACAGCGCGAACAAGATCGCCAGAGGTTTAAAAGTTCTTGTAATTTTTTTATTCATAATTCCTCAATCCTAAATTTATATTTTAGATTCAGAAGTTGAATTTAATAAGCTCTATTACTCGCCAACAGACGACTCTTCGTCAAACGTTCTGGGATGCCAGCCGGTATACCAGTATTCGAAGAGAATGACCTTCCAGATTTGGTCCGTGGTCAAATGCTCTTCCCAGGGAGGCATCGCGGAAGACCAGGGAGTCGACTCGTTGGGGAGGCCCGGTCCGCCTTTGGACACGCGCCAAAAGAGAAACGACTCCTGCAACATGGCGATAGTTCCCGGATCGACAAAGTTGGCGGGGGTGGGATTGAAGACATGAGAAAACATTCCCAAACCGTTCAACTGATCGCCGTGGCAGTAATGGCAGTTTTGAAAAAATACCGTACCGCCTTCGGTGACGTACTTCATGTACTCGCTCTTGTCGGCGTCCAGGAACGGAAAACTATCTTTATAGTTATCCTGCTCGTCCACGCGGAAGGGATTCGAAATCTCCTCCAAAGGATAAGTTTTCCCGTGCACCTTGGTGGTTGCCGGAGGCGCGGGATGAACGGTACGCAATTCCACCGGCTCCTCAAACTTTGGAATCAGGGATTTATAGGTAGCAAATCCCACAAGCAAAGGCATCATGGTGAATACGACGATACGCGCAAACTTGTATTCCCCAATAACCACCTTTACGAGAGGAGCCCTGAATTCCTTAAAGGTCGCCTCGTCCTGACTGACATACAAAAAGGTGCCGATGGTCCACAGCATCATGTAAGTGATGAGAAGGGTCCAGGGAACGGGCGGATACAGGATAAATTTATAAAAATACAAGCCTGTTAACCAAACCACCCCGCCCCGCCAGGCCATTGCCGGCCTCAATTTCAAGATAAGATTGTAGGCGACGATAGAAAGAACCAGGATCAGAAAATAAACGTACTGATTCAAAACCCAGGAAAAATCATCAATGGCGAATATGGGGCGCAACACAAAATGGAAGACCCCCACCACCACCGCCAGTATAATTGTTGCAATCAAAGTTTTGTTCATTACTGAATCTCCTGGATCAACCCGCAGGGGGCGCTTCAGTGTTTGCAATAAAATCCACCAATTTATCGATGGCTTTCACGGAAAGCTTGTTGGCGAAATCCCCAGGCATTACCCCGTCCGGAAACAACTCGCCTTCTTCCTCGTTCATAACCACATAACAGCCCGGGCAAAGAATGGATTCCCGAACGTACTCTTTGGTGTTAGTGGCTTTGCCTTCATACCTGGAATCCTTGATACGGTTCGGCGCATTGGTCTTCTCATGCAGAGCCGGTCCAAGTTCGCCAACCGCGCCTTCGACGCCCGGTATGGTATGACACAGCGGACAACCCAAGGTGTTAATCATGGTCGGAACATCCTCTTCGCCGGTCACGAAAATCGGAGCCTCCTCATCATCGCCGCCAGAATCCTCGGCCGGAGCAGAAGCTTCCGCTGAAGGCAGGGGTACGGTAACTTTAGAGAATTCGCCCGGGGTATCTTTAGACTGCAACCAGGCGATAACCGCATTAAGCTCTATCGGACTCAGGCTGATCGGCGGCTTGGAAATAACCGGCATGGGACTTTTGGTGTCCCCGGCCTTACCAAACCCCGTGACCACGTAACAGGAGGGACACATCAACGACTCTCGAAGATAATCCTCTCCAACCAAATCATCAGACCCACCTCTTTGATAGGCAGCGTCTACGCCGTCACGCACACCTTTAACAACACCGGTAGCGGGTTCTTTTTCGCCGATTTTCATCGGCAGATTCAGATAGCGTTCTTCTTTGATTCGAGTGTGGCTACGTTCTTCAACGCCGAACAGGTTCGGACAACGTCCGATGTTATTTCCCGGCTCAAACGTATGACAGAGGGGGCATTGCCCTTTACCAATTGATTTCTGCCCCGCAACCTGCTTCGCGCCAAAAACAATGATCCGACCCATCTCCGTAAAATCTTCCATGGTCAGATCGGCGGAAATCGCTGCGCCACCCTTGGGAGGAGGATCGCTTCTTTGCTGAGGCAACCAGTTGGTATAACCCGCAAGCAGAAGCCCGATCACCACCCAGAAAAAAGCGGCGCGAATAAGAGGCGGCGACTGGGATTCAATCTTATCGCCCTTGCAGAAAACCCCCCAGACCAACAGTTCTACAAAAATAACGAGAACTTGCCACCAAATAAATGCGAGTTGACCGCCCTGAGTCAGGGTGAGCATATGCTTGGTGCATAGAAAATTGGCAATAACGAACACGCCGAAAATTGCCCCCCATTTTTTGGAGTCAACGTCGTCTCGTTCTCGACAATTCTGAACGACGATGATAAACACGATGACTGAAAATACCGTGAAGATTAATGAAAGAAATGTCCACAGTATGTCCTGTTGCTCTGGAAGCATCCCCTTACTCCTCTCCTAAATGAACCTAAAGATTAATTGCGCGCCTGCCGCCCAACGGCGACAGGCGTCACAAAGGATATATTAATTGACTACTGCTGTTGGGCAGGCACCGGAACGCCTTCAGGAGACCGAGCCTCGGCGACTTTCTTCTTGCCGGTCAAGGATCCTACCCAGAAAACAACGATGAACTGCACCCAAACAAACAGGGTGTTGAACGTGAGCATCTTGCCCGCCTCGCCAATTGTCAGCGTATAGGCGTCCGGAGAGTTATCGCGAACGACCTCGGTGACGTGCCAGAACAGACGCACGGCGGAGCGGATATACCCCATAAGACCCATGAGCCAGGTAAAGGAAATCGCCAGCAGGAAGATCGCATAACAACCCACATTGGAGAGCGTTCCCCATTGGATATCCCCGTAAGACTCGGAGTCCTTGAACATGGAGATATTGATCGCCATACCGGCAAACAGGGTGGTCAGGGTCGAAGTCACCTGCGGAACGGACAACCCAACACGCTGGTTGGCCGGCAGGAAGTAACCATAAACTCCCAGGAAGACGATGTTACAAGCAGCGAAGACGAAGATAGCCGCGATCCAGCAGTTACCAACAGTCTGCCAGGGAACCGTGATCTTCTTGTTCGCCTTCTGATAGAGAAGGAAACATAGAATGGTACACGTGATCATCAGGTTGACCGCCGTATTCTTGGCGGACATAACCCCAAAGTGACCCACCACAGGATGTTGCGCCCCGCCCATGGCTTTCAATTCAGCGGGCGTCATAACAATGGTATGAGGGGTCATCCACATGGTGAAACAGACGATCAACAACAACACCATGTACTTGCAGTACTTCATATAACGATGCGCCCCCTTGACCCGCGCCATACTGTTATGCAGGTAAGAGTTTGCGCCGAAGAACAGCAAGCCGATCATTACCGCCTGAATGATAAACAACCAGGCCATGATGCCACCCATCAGGGTGATGCCCATCTGTTGACGGAAAGCGTACACTTCCTTCATCAGCCAGTAACCCGCAAACGGAAGCGGGATCAAGCCAAAGATAGCAATGAACATGGCCACATAACACATCCAGTCGTAATGAGCCTTTTCCTCGTCGTTTTTTGCGCTGAGGTAATGGTAGGCTGCATACGCCCCTACGATTCCGCCGCCAAAAACGATATTTCCGAGGATACGGTGAACTCCAACAGGATTCCAAAGAGTGGAATGAATCACGTGCCAGATATTACCCAGAAACCGGCCTTGCTCGTCGATGCCGCCCGGAGCCTGCATGAAGGTCGCCCAGGAGTTGGCGAGATACATCAGCACGGTTCCGATCAGGTTCAATAATACGGAAAGACTGACATGGACCCACTTCAAGAAAGGATCCGCGCCCATCTTATCCCAACCATAATAATAGACGTACAAAACGCCACTCTCGGCCAGGAACATCAGGGCGTAGACATGCATTACTGGACGGAAGATACCGGCCATGTATTTGAAGAAACCAGGGAACAACGTGATAAAGGTAAACAGCAAAATCCCGCCCAAAATCGCGGTCCAGGAATATGCCGTCAGACTGACCTTCATCAGGTCATGCGCCAGCTTGTCGTATTTTGCGGAAAGAACCGGGTCGGACTCCTTGGTCCGGACTCCGATGAATTCGATCATCATACAAAAGATAGGAACCGCCAGCACGAAACTACCGAAATATAAATGCTGTTGATTGGCCATCCAAAGCAACATCCGGCTGGGCGCGAAATCGTAATTGTTATAGTCCGAATCCCCCAACTCGGGAGCCGGATACCCGCTCACGATTCCTTTCAGCGGATTGCCCTCGAAGTCTTTATAGAAGACGTCCTGACTCCACTCAACTTCAGGCTCGCCTTCACCCTCGGCGACTTCAGCCTCCTGAGCGCCGACTTCCTTGGCAAATGCTTCCTCGGCAAAAACACTCTCGGCAAACGCCTCCTTGGCAAATGCGTTCTGCGCGAAACCCGCAAAACAAACCGCCAAAACAGCCGCCAAAACCCAAGGTATTGCCCTGAATTTCCTCTGATCTTTCCCCAACATAATTTTTCCTCCTGAATTTGAAAAAATGCTTTTAGTGGGAATTTTAAATTCGTATTTGTTGGCTCTGCAGTTACCAACAAAAACTAATTAAAAAAAAATAGAACCAAATTATTATACCTGCATCCCTCTAAAAAAGGCCACAGGTTAAAACCAAAGACAAAAAAGAACTGCAACGACTATATTTTCAGTCGCTTACTCACAACAAGAAAAACGGTTAAATATCCATTTTTCGGGCATTTTCCGAGGTTTTTTACCATGCCCACCGACCGATGTCAAGTTTATTTGGGAAATCCTCCTCTAAAATTCCCCCCATACTTCGCCTCACCTGGCATTTTCGACCGAAGCCCTTATTTTTACAGCGTTTGCATGGGCGTCCAGGTTCTCCATTTCGGCCAGCGTCCGGCAAGCGTCGGCAACTTTCCCCAAAGCCTCAGGACTATAGGAAATCAAACTTGTCCGTTTGATAAAATCATAAACTCCCAAGGGCGATGAAAAACGCGCCGTCCCGCTCGTGGGCAGTACATGATTTGGCCCCGCCAGGTAATCCCCGACGGCCTCCGGCGTGAAATGCCCTAGAAACACCGCCCCCGCGTTGCGGATCTTTTTCGCCCACTGTTCCGGCTCGGCGACCGCCAGTTCCAAATGCTCAGGGGCAATGCGGTTGGCCAAATCCACCGCCGCTGCCAAGTCCTCAACCACGAGCAGATAGCAATGGTCGGCCAGCGAAGCGGCCATAATTTCCTGACGCTTGAGCTTTTTCTTTTGCGCCTCCAATTCAAGGGTAACGGCTTCGGCCAGTTCTTCATTCGGGGTGACCAGTACAGTGACCGCCTGCTCGTCGTGCTCGGCCTGGGAAAGTATGTCCGCCGCTACAAAGTCGGCTCGTGCGCTGGAATCAGCGACAATCAATATTTCACTCGGCCCGGCGATCATGTCGATATCCACCACCCCAAAAACCAGCCGCTTGGCCAGCGCGACATAAATATTTCCAGGACCGACAATCTTGTCCACCCTGGGAACAACGCCCGTCCCATAAGCCATGGCGCCCACCGCCTGCGCCCCGCCAACCTTAAATATCATGTCCACGCCCGCAAGATCAGCCGCTACCAGTGCGTGGGGACTCATCTCCCCCCCCGGCGCCGGACTGCACATGACGATCCGCTCCACCCCGGCCACGCGCGCGGGAACCGCGTTCATAAGAACCGAGGAGGGATAAGACGCCTTGCCGCCGGGAACATATATCCCCGCCGTAGCCAACGGCCGCACCATCTGCCCCAGCGTCACGCCGTCTTCACGATACTCCCAGGATTCTTGTACTTGCCGCTGATGAAATTTTTCGATATTTCCAGCAGCCAGCTTCATGGCTTCGATTTCATTTTGAGGAATCCGCTTGTAAGCCGCTTCAATTTCACCCTGCCCTACAAGCAAGTCGTCCACGCCAAACGCGGTTTGATCAAACCGATTGGTGTATTCAACGAGAGCCTCGTCGCCTTTCACGCGCACGTTCTTGAGGATTTCGCGCACCGCCTCGTCCCGGCTCTCTAAATCCACCTCTGCCCGGTTGATCAGCCTGTGAGTCAGCGACTCGAAGTCGGCGTCTTTGTAATTGCAAATTTCCATAACGTCTTTAGCGATGCTTTTATAATTGTTTATCTTTAATAAAATCCCAAGTGGACGGCGCCGCATTTTCGCCGCATTGCTCCAACAAGGATAAATGAGTTTTCAAAAATTTTAAATCCGCCAGTTCGTCGACGTCGTACCAGAGCGGCAACGCCTCGACGCTCGCTCCCAGAGCCTTTAACCCGTCCACCGTGCTTTGCAGAACGGAATCGGTTCCCCAGTCGATTTGCGAGAAGATTTCCGTCACGCGGCGGCGCATGCCGATCAGATAATATCCGCCGTCGGTCCCCGGCCCAATCACGACGTCCGCGTCGCTAGCCAGGGCGCGCTCTATATAAGCCGCAGGCAACGACGGACTATCAGAGCCGATGATCGCCGCGTTTTCGTAACCGGCGTTAAACTTGCTCTGGAAGGCGTTGCGCATTTTCTCGCCCAGGTCGCCGCCTTCCTGAACAAAAATTTCTACTCCGTATTCCGTCCGCGCCTCTTCAAAAAAACCCGACTGCGGCGCAGGATGCACGCCGCAAAAACAATCCGCCCCCGAAACTGAAACTTTTCCCAACAACGCCAGGCTGTCTCGCAAAAATCGCTGATACAACTCCAGGACGAGCTCTTCGGAAAGGTCGCGGGCCAACCGGGTTTTGACCCGGCCCACAACAGGGTCTCGGGCAAACAAGATGATTGCTTTGGAGCGCTTGCTTCCCATATACTAAGTCGTAATCCGCCCTTTCTGGCGCGTGAAATTTGGACTCTACGAACCTCTTTACCCCTACCCCAATATGGACACGGCGGTATTCTACTGGATCGATCAACATTTGCAATCCCCAATGCTGGACGCGTTCATGGGGTTCATGACCAACAAAAAAAACTTCGTCTGGCCGGGAATTATTGTCGGCGCATTTTTGGTTTTGACGGGAAAAGCGCGGGGAATTGCGTTTCTGGTTGTCGCGGGAATCATGGTGGCGGTAAACGACGCCTTTTCCCATTATATATTGAAAAGCGTTTTTGCCCGTCCCCGCCCCTGCCACGTCGTCGACATTCTGCAACATATCCAGCATTGCTCCAACAGCTACTCCTTCCCTTCCAACCACGCCGGAAATTCCTTCACCATCGCGGCTCTTTCGACGCTTTGTTATAGAAACTCGATCCTGCTCGTCGGAACGCTAGCGAGCTTGATCTGCATCTCCAGGGTTTACCTCGGCCAGCATTATCTTTCGGACGTTATAGCCGGCGCCGCTTGTGGTATATTGATGGGCTATATAGGCTTCCGTCTTTACCAATGGATACTGAAAGCCCTGCCCGACAGGGTTCTCTCGCTTTCATGGACCCCACCCAACCAAAATTCCTGATCGTCAAATTCAGTTCCCTGGGAGACGTCCTCCACACCTTGCCCGCGGCAAGAACCCTACGTCGGCGTTTTCCAAAGGCCCATATCGCCTGGGTCGTCGAGGAACGCTACCAGGGGCTATTGGACGCCAACCCGGATATCGACGAGCGCATCGTTGTGCGAACCAAACACTGGAGGAAAAACTGGAACCTCAAAAGTCTGGGAGAATTACTACGCGTCCTTAAGCAACTTCGCGGACGCAAGTTCGACGCCGCGTTCGATTTCCACGGCCTGATCAAAAGCGGCGTTCTGGTTTTCCTTTCGGGAGCAAAAAAGCGCATCGGGTTTCATCAAAGCGACTGCCGGGAAACGCCCAGCGTTTGGTTCAACAACGTACAGGCTCCGGCTTTTGGAACCAAACAACACGTCGTCGATAAAAATCTATCCTTGTTAAATACGCTCGAGAGAATGGAGCCGTACAAAGAATATCCCTTGCACATTCCAGACGAAGCGACGGAATACGTTGACCGATGGTTGAAGTCCCAAAAGGAGTTGGCCAACCGGCCCCTCGTGGGAATCAATCCCGGGGCCGGTTTCCCCACCAAACACTGGAAACTTTCCCGCTTCGCCCAACTAGCCGACCGCATCGCGCGCGAGATGGACTGCCGCATTTTATTAAACTGGGGACCGGGAGAGGAGAGCCTCGTCGACGCCATCGCATCGGAAATGCAAGAGCCTAGCTGGGCGGCGCCCGCAACAACCATCCATCAATCCATGGCCCTTTTCAAACGTCTGGAATTACTGGTAACCTGCGACACGGGTCCATTACACCTTTGTTGCGCTCTGGGCGTCCGAACGGTATCATTATTCGGTCCCACGGACCCGGTAAGGAACGGCCCCTTTGGCGAAGGTCACAGGACAATTTATAAAACTCAGTCCTGCAGTTTTTGCTACAAAAGAAAATGCCCTTATAATAACGAATGCATGAATGAAATCAGCGTCGACGACGCCTTCACTCTGGTCCAATCCAGTCTGGCGAAACGCGCCGACGCCCCTACTACCTGACCGCGAAAAAAGGAGAACAACTTATGGCCCTGGATAAAGAACTGTTAGAAATTCTGGTCTGCCCAAAATGCAAGGGCGACCTCGACCTGGGACCGAACGAGGAAAGCCTCAACTGCTCCGCCTGCAAACTAAAATACCTCGTTAAAGACGACATCCCGATCATGCTCGTCGATGAAGCGGTACCACTCGACGGATGAACAAATAAAACAATCCGCACAAAGAAAGCCGTCGCTCATTGGAAAATAAAACGGAAACCGTTCAGCCTGCGCGCCTCGGACGGCGGATGGAAAAATCATTCAAGCGCGCCCTTTTGGGATTATTGAATGCCCTTTTTTCCAGGTCCGGAGCGCCGCCCTCCCTGCCTCTCGACTTTAAAAACATTCGCTCCGTTCTGGTAATCCGACCGGACCGTTTGGGCGACGTCGTTCTCTCCACTCCGGTTTACGCCAGCCTTAAAAACTCTTTCCCGCAAGTGGAAGTAACGGCGCTGGTCGATCTGGCCTATCAAAACCTTTTGGCCAACGACCCAAACGTGGACCGCGTTCTGCCTTTCAACAAGCGCAATCCATTTCCGCTGATTAAAAATCTCATCAGCGCCCGTTTTGATTTGGCCATCACGCTAAACAAAAAATTCAGCGCCACCGCGGCGGCCCTGGCTTTTTTTTCCGGCGCCCGATGGCGCGCCAATTATAAAACCAACGAGGGCGCCTGGCTCTATGACGTCCAGATTTCCCCGAGCGAAGGCGTCCAACACGAAACGCAAAACAACCTGGACCTGATCCGGACATTGGGCGCGAAAGATATTCAGAAAGCGCCGAAGATTTTTTTTAGCTCAGAGGAAAAGCAAAAAACCCAGGCGTTCTTGGAGGCGAATCGAAAGCGCCACGAACTTCCGCTGGTTCTCGTCAAACCCGGAACACGCGTTCCAGCCTGGGGATGGAAGCTGGAAAAGTTCCGGACCGTTTGCGAGCGGCTCATGGAATCCGGGCGCGCGGAAGTATTCATCATATGCGGCCCCGGAGAACAGGAGATGGTCGACTCCCTGTTCGACGGTCTGGCGTTGAAACCTTTCGTCCTGCCGCCGCTGTCGCTCAAGGAACTGTCCGGGTTGATCGCCAAAAGCGATCTTCTGTTTTGCAATCACACGGGTATAATGCATCTGGCCTCGGCCCTGCAAACCCCGCTGGCCGCGATATTCAAGCACGGTCAAATAGAGCGTTGGGGACCCTGCAACACGCGGTCGATAATTTTTGAAGAAAGAAACGGCGACGTCCTGACGCCCGAAGAAGTTGTCGCCGCTCTCGACAAAATGCTATCCTGAAAACGCATACAATAACTCCCGATAAGGAACCCTCCATGGACCAGTTCACAGCCGCCCAAAATCTTCCCGGCCCCGCCGCCAAGGGCATTTTGTTTGAGGAACCCTCGATATTTGAAACCGGCTCGCCGGGAAGAACCGCCTATTCCCTGCCCGCGCTCGACGTTCCGGAAGTGGAGATGGAAACCCTGCTCCCTGCCGACGAATTGCGCGGTCCGCTGGAACATTTCCCCGAACTGACAGAACTCGACGTGGTCCGGCATTTCACGCGCCTGTCGCAGTGGAACTTCAGCATCGACACGAACTTCTATCCACTGGGTTCCTGCACCATGAAATACAATCCGAAAATCAACGAAGACATGGCCCGCCTCCCCGGTTTCAGCCAGCACCACCCTTACGCGCCGGAGAAATTTTCCCAGGGAAGCCTACAACTCATGCACGAGTTGCAGGGCTATCTCGAAGAAATCAGCGGCATGGACGTCGTCACTCTGCAACCGGCAGCGGGCGCGCAGGGGGAAATGACGGGGATGCTCCTAATCCACGCCTGGCACGACGAGCAGGGAAAGCCCCGGCGCAAGGTCTTGATGCCGGACTCCGCCCACGGGACCAACCCCGCCACCTCGCATTTGGCCGGATATGAAGTCGTGCAGGTTCCATCCGACGCCGAAGGCCAGATCGATATCCAGAAACTGGAATCTTTAATGGACGAGGACACGGCGGCCCTGATGCTGACCAATCCCAACACGCTGGGAATGTTTGAAAAAAATATAATGAAGATTTCAGAAATCGTCCATGCAAAGGGCGGGCTGGTCTATTGCGACGGCGCCAACCTGAACGCCGTCATGGGCATATGCAAACTGGGCGACATGGGCGTGGACGTTATGCATTTCAACCTGCACAAGACTTTTTCCACGCCGCACGGCGGCGGCGGACCCGGCGCCGGACCGGTCGGGGTTAAAAAGTTTCTCGCCCCCTACCTCCCCGTTCCCGTGATTCAAAAATCAGACGCGGGATTTAAAATGAATTACGACTGGCCCAAGACTATCGGCAAGGTCAAATCCTTTTTCGGCAATTTTGGGATGTTCGTGCGCGCCCATACTTACATCCGCTCGCTGGGAAGGGACGGAGTCCGGCGCGCGGCGGAAGGAGCGGCGCTCAACGCCAATTACATCCGCGCCAGCTTGAAGGACGACTACCATCTGCCTTACTCCAGCCCCACCCTGCATGAATGCGTGTTCAGCGATAAATTCCAGATCAAGCACGGCGTGAAAACCCTGGACGTCGCCAAGGCCCTCATCGACCGGGGATTTCATCCCCCGACCGTATATTTTCCGCTCATCGTCAAGGGAGCGCTCATGATAGAGCCGACGGAATCAGAGTCCAAGGAAACCCTGGACCAATTCATCGACGCCATGAAAAGTGTCGCCAGGGAAGCCGAACAAAACCCGGACAGGTTGCACAAGGCTCCCGTATTGTCAAAAGTCACCCGCGTCGACGAAGCCCGCGCGGCGCGCAAACCTATCTTGGTCTGGAAGCCCTAGAGTCCAATGTTAAAAATACGCATCATCCTGTCAGTATTTTTGGTCGCGGCGCTATTCCCCCTTTCCGTGGAAGCCTCGGAATGGCTCCCGCTTGGCCCGCAACGCGAGCTTACTCTCATGACCTCGCTGGAAGGAAAGCTGTACGGGTTTTCTCCGGACGGACGTTTGTGGTCGTTGGACCCGAACGCCTCCCAACCTGAATGGGTCGAGAGGGGCGCGGCGAAAAACCCGGTCGCTCTGGCCGGCGCGAGAGAAAAGCTGTTTATGGTTACAAAAGACCACCGGCTTTGGTCGGGCGGCCCGGACAGCCAGGCCGGTGATTGGAAATTTATCGGCTACGCCAATCAAATTAAAATCATGACCGGGAGCCGACATAAGCTTTACGCGGCGCTGGCGGGACGCTTGTGGAAGCGCGACGCCGCAGAGCGCAACGTCAACTGGAAAAAAGTGGGAACGGCGATCGCCGCAAAAGCTCTGACCGCCAACCGGGATAAAATTTTTCTGGCCGACGCCGACGGTCAAATCTGGATGCGGGACCTCTACGTCGGCATGTTCAAATGGAGGCGGATGGCCGAAGCGCCGGACCTTGTCGATATCGCCGTCATCGGGAACGCTATTTATGCGATTGCGTCCGACGGCGCCTTGTTATACAAAACTCTCAACCTGAAATATAATACGAGAAAGGAAACCATCGAAGCCGACCCGGCGCCCGCCAGGGGAACCTTGAAACCGCCGCCGCCAAGTCGGAAACCGCCGCCGCGCAAGTTTAAACGACCGCCCCCGCCTCCTAAAGAAACCACCGTTCCCGCGCGCGGCGTGGACGACCTCTATGCTTTTTTGCAGGACGTTCCTCCGATCAAGGTTCAGGAAAGCGAAACCGCTTCCAGCATTCGCGGCGACCCTGCGCCCGGCCAGACGGAAACGGCAAGCGCCGCCAAGTCGCCGGATCAGCAGGCTCTGACACGGGATTTTCAGAATTTCATTCAGCACCCGAACAACGCGGAGATTGGGACCCTAATAAAAAAAATCGCCAAAAGAATTTTTGAAATTGAATCTGCCGATCCCAGCCTAAAAAAGACCGTTCAAAAAACCTGGCGGCCCTATTTCCTGGAAGTGCGCGACCAACTTCTTCCCGAGGCGCGACGCGGCTTGCGGCTGGTCCGTCAAATGAGACCGCAACGCAGGGAGACGCAGGAGATTTACCGGGATTTACAAAACTCTTTGGAAAATTTCGAGAAAGCTTTCGGAGCCTGGGTCTACGCCATCCCAAAAGAAAACGGACGCCTGTTCGCGCAGGGGTATCAAAAATTAAGGAACGCCGAGAATTATTATTTTCAGGCTTACAACAAATCCCAATTTCTGTCCGCGAAGTTAAATTTAAAGTAATTGTTTCAGGCGAACGCTTTACCCGCCAATAGCAGTACCAAGAGAGTTATCAAGATGGCGCCAAGGAAATTCAATACCAATCCGGCGCGGGCCATTTGCGGAACCGTCACCCAGCCGCTTCCGAAAACGATGGCGTTCGGCGGAGTCGCCACGGGCAACATGAAGGCAAAGGAAGCGGAAAGGGCCGCAGGGGCCATGATGAGCAGGGGCGGATAGCCGGCTCCGACTGCCACGCCGCCCAAAATAGGCAGGATCATCGTCGCCGTCGCGGTGTTTGAAGTAAGTTCCGTCAGAAACGTTATCCCCAGACAAACAATCAGGATCATCAACCACAACGGCCAGTCGGCGACGCCTGACAATTGCAAGCCGATCCATTGATCCAGCCCCGTTGTTTTGAATCCCGCCGCAAGCGAGAATCCGCCGCCGAACAAAATTAAAATTCCCCAGGGAACGCCGGTTTCCACGGTTTTCCAGTTCAGAAGAAAATATTCCGTTTTGTCTTCGCGCCGGATTCCTTTATTTCCATTCACGGGCAGGATCATTAACAGCAGGCCCATCGCCATGGCCACGGTGGAGTCCTGAAGATATTCCGGACGCGCAAAAATTTGCGACCAACCGGGGACTGCAAAAAATCCCAGGTTGATGGGTTGACGAAATATCCACAGCGCTGCGGTGGCGGAAAAAATCCCGGCGATATATTTTTCCGCCCGGCTCATCCGCCCCAGGCCGCGAAGTTCATTTTGAATCGCTTCTCCGCCTCCGGAACCTATCTGGATTTCCCCAAGCCGCAGCGGGGAAACCACACGGCATAAATAAACCCAGGCCAGAGGCAAAAATATTACAACGATGGGAATGGCGACCAGCATCCATTGAAAAAAAGTGATCTCGGGACGGTCGGGAAAGAGTTCTTTATAAAACCCCGCCAGAACGATGTTGGGTGGCGTGCCGATGAGGGTGCCCACCCCGCCTATGCTGGCTGAGTAGGCCAGGCCCAGCATGAAAACCAATCCCAGATTTTGAGTGAATTCTGCCCGCGCGCTTTCATTTTCCGAACCCTCCGGCGCCGACTGGGCCGCAATTTGCCGAACCACCGCCATGGCGACCGGCAACATCATCATGGTCGTTGCGGTGTTAGAAATCCACATCGATAAAAATGCCGTCGCAACCATGAACCCCAATATCATTCTCGGAACGCTGTCCCCCGCCCGGCTTATAATGTTTAAAGCGAGCCGCTTGTGGAAATTCCACCGCTCCATGGCGAGAGCGATCATGAATCCGCCTAAAAACAAAAATATTAGATGATTGGCGTAGTTGGGAGCCGTTTCCCTCGCGGACATGATTCCCAAAAGCGGGAACAGGACCAGCGGAAGCAGAGCGGTGGCAGAAATGGAAGTCGCCTCGCCCATCCACCAGACGGCCATCAGAAGCGCGACGGCGGACATTTTTTGCGCTACCGGAGTCATCCCCTCCGGGGTCGGCAGGAACAGGACGGCGAGAAAAATTGCGAGGCCTGAAAGAAGGGCCAGTTTTTTTCGCTTAAGCTGAAAAAGGGAGGCGGCCATAAAGCCGGAAAGAAGAAAGGGCGGTCAGGAAAGCTTGACTTCCAGTTCCTTGACCGAAACGATATGCTTGTGCATATCCAGTTCCCTGGGAGAATGCCCAAGGGCCAAAGCCACCAGTTGCGGCAGGTGAAGAATGGGAATCTCATAGCCTTTTTGACGAAGCTGGTCGATCTCCGGCTGGTAGGAGTCCAGGCTCAAATGGCACAGCGGACAACCGGTCACCACGACGTCGGCGCCGCTTTCAATGGCGTCCACCAATGCGTTGCCGGCCATTTTGTGCGAGGCTTCCTTGTTCATCATGACGATGGGGAACCCACAACATTTCGTCCTGCCGTCGTAAAAAACCGGAGTGGCGCCCAGGGCGGAAAAAATATCTTCCAGTCCGGTCGGGTTGTCCGGGTCTTCAAAATCGGAAAGCCCGGAGGGACGCAACACGTAGCAACCGTAAAAGGCGGCGACTTTCAATCCCGTGAGCGGGCGCTTCATTTTTTCCTTTAAAAGTTTCAAGCCTTCGGGAGTGGCCAGGATATTGGCGAAATGTTTGATTTTGGTTTTGCCGGTTGTGTACTGGTGACCGCCGTCCTTGAGAACGTGGTTGATCTTTTCCCGGTACTCTTCGTCCGAGTCCAGTTTGCATTCGGTTTTTTTCAGGTTGCCCTGGCAGGTGGAGCAGATGGTGATCATGTCCAGGTCCTGTTTTGCGGCCTGGGAGATGGTGCGGGCGTTGAGCGCGTCGGCCAGAATCGGGCTTTGTTCGGACAACACGCCGGCGCCGCAACAAGCTGCGCTTTTCATTTCTACAAAATCGATCCCCAAGGCGTCCGCCGTTTTCATGGTGGAAACCATCAACTCCCGCGTGGCGCCGCGCGCAACGCAACCGGTATATAACGCAAACTTCATTGATCCAGTTCCTTGAATATCCGCTTGACGTCGTTCAATTCGCCACAGGGTTTGTGAAAGATAGGAGGCACTTTTCCTTTGAGCAACATGCGGAGTCCTACGGGAACCAATTCCAATAATCCCTTGATATTGGTGAAGCCCATCGACTCCACCGGCAGGGTATTCTCGTTCAGCAGTCCGCTACTCTTGACGGATTTGGTGAACGACAGGGCGTGTCGCGCTCCGTTGTTGTCGTGGACGCCCTTTTCCAGGGCGACAGTCATGATTTCCTTGATGCGGTAAAAAGGCTGGGCCGGTTTCGGGCATCGCTCCACGCACTCGCCGCAGTGGGTGCAATCCCAGATACCGCCGGGTTCGCTCAACTCCTTGACGCGCTCCAGCGTGGCCTCGTCGCGCGAATCGCCGACAAACCGTTGGGCCTTGGCCAGGGCGGCGGGTCCGAGAAACTTGTCGTCGACCTCCAAAACGTTGCAGTCCGAGTAACAGGCTCCGCACATGATGCAAGTGCTGGAGTCGTCGATCAACTTGAATTCTTCGGGACTCTGCGAACGTTCTTTCTCCGGTGGGGAGCTTTCGTTTTTAAGAAACGGTTTGACCTGATCGACCTTTTCCCAGAACTGCTTGAAGTCCGTTACCAGATCCTTGATCACCGGCATGTTGCCCAAAGGCTCGACCGTGATGCTGTCGGTTTTCTTATCGAGCAAAAATTCGGCTTGCTTCTGGCAAGCCAGGGTAGCGTGGCCGTTAGCTTTTACGCCGCAGGATCCGCAAATGGCGCTCCGGCAGGACATGCGATGCGTCAGGGTTCCGTCCTGCTCCCATTTGATCTCGTTGAGCACGTCGAGCAGGGTCGAGCCGGGTTGTAGATCGACGTTGAACTCCTGGAAATAGGAATCCTTGCGCTTTTCGGGATTGTATCTTTTAATCTTTATTACGGACATTAATAGGTTCTCTTCGCGGGTTGGTGCTTGGTGATCGTAACAGTTTTGCGTTTTAGTTCCAATTCCTCGCCGTTTTTATAAACCAGTGAATGATGCAGGAAATTCGCGTCGTCGCGCTCGGGAAAATCCGTCCGCGAGTGGCCGCCTCGGCTTTCTTTTCTTTGCAAGGCCGCCGTGGCGATAATCTCCGCCATTTTCAGCATATTTCCCAGTTCCATGATTTCATAAAGCTCGGTATTGAACAATTTCCCTTTATCCGTCACCTTACCTTTTTTAAACCTGGATTGCAGGTCTTTCACGGCGGAAATACATTTCGTCAGGTTTTCTGCGTCGCGATAAACGCCGCAAAGACCCATCATCGCTTCTTTCATTTCCGTGCGAACCTGATTGTAGCTTTCCGTCCCATCGCTCTGATATATCTCTTCAACCTGATTGAGGACCTTGGTTTTTTCCTGGCTTTCATTTATAGAAGCAAATCCGGCGCTTTTAAGGTACTCCAATGCGGCGGCGCCCGCCCGTTCGCCAAACACAACGGCCTCTAGCAACGAATTGGTGCCCAACCGATTGCCGCCATGTACGGAAACGCAGGCGCACTCTCCGGCGGCAAAAAATCCCTCCATCGGAGTTTCCTTCTCGTCGCCCTGATTGAGAATCACCTGACCGTGAATGTTCGTGGGAATACCGCCCATGGAATAATGCGCCGTGGGTTGAATGGGGAGCAAATTTTTCACACAATCGACGCCAATGAAATCAATCCCCAGTTGTCGAATTTGCGGGAGCCGTTCCATTATTTTGTTTTCGCCGAGGTGGGTGAGGTCCAGATGAACGTAATCTTTTCCGCCAATGCCCCGTCCTGCGTTGATTTCGCTTTGCTCGGCGCGGGATACAATGTCGCGCGGAGCCAGGTCCAGACGCGTCGGCGCGTAGGTTTCCATAAAACGTTCGCCGGCGTCGTTGCGCAAGATACCGCCTTCTCCCCGAGCCGCCTCGGAAAACAAAATGCCCTGCTTCCACAATCCGGACGGATGGTACTGGACAAATTCCGGATCCTCCAGGGGAACGCCTGCGTCGAAAGCCGCAATCACTCCATCGGCGGTGCTGGCAAAAGCGTTGGAGGTGATTTTAAAAACGCGCCCATAGCCGCCGGTGCAGAATATCACCGCCTTGGCGTGCATGGTTTCCATTTCGCCGGTGCGAACGTCGCTCACCACCACGCCGGCGCATCGACTGCCGTCGGAGATGATCGAGTGCATGTACCACTCTGAGTAAATTTTGATGGATTTTGAATTTTTGAGCAATTGCTCGTGCAGGGCATGCAGGATGGAATGCCCCGTGCGGTCGGCGGCGAAGCAGGCTCTGGGTTTGGAGTGACCGCCAAATTTTCGTTGCGCGATTTTGCCGTCCGGCGTGCGGCTGAAAATACAGCCCATATGCTCCAGTTCGTAAATGACCCTGGGAGCGGCCTTGCAATATTCCTCGACGGCGTCCTGATCGCTGAGGTAATCCCCGCCCTTGACGGTGTCGAACATATGCTCTTCCCAACTATCGTCTTCGGAGTTGCCCAACGCGGCGGCGATGCCGCCCTGCGCGGCGCCCGAATGCGAGCGGGAGGGATAGACCTTGCTCAACACGGCCACGTCGTGGTCTTTGCATAACTCCAGGGCGGCCCGCATTCCGGCCAAACCGGAACCTACTATAACAACGTCGTGCTTAATCAAAATTCACTCGCTATATTCATTAATGTTGGCGTTTGCATTTTCAGACGAAAAATCCCTTTTTTTGCGGAAGTAACTTCCCGAAAGCCACACACATTAAACTCTAAAAACCCATGATTTAAAAGGGCTATTTGCCCAATGGACTGTGGCGAGGGGTTTTTGAGACCCCAGTGATTGAGGCCTCGAAAATCGAGGCGGCATTTAATCATACACACACTTTTTAAGTCAACAACAAAAAGAGCTTTAAGTTGAAAACAAAAATAGAACTTGCAATTAAAATTTTTCCATAGCATATTACTGTAAATACCCTTCCTCGCGATTTCCTGCATTGTAATCTCGCGATCCAAACTGAATTGAATATTTTGCAATCATCGACCACCCAAAATCAGACCTTATTTGAGTCCCTTCCCATTCCGGAAGAGGTGATGCGCGGCATTCGCGACGCCGGTTTTGAATATTGCACGCCCATCCAGGCCAAGACGCTCCCCATCAGTTTAACGGGAAAAGACGTCGCCGGTCAGGCGCAAACCGGCACCGGCAAAACCGCCGCGTTTTTGATCACCATGTTCACCCATTTGCTCAAAACGCCGCCCCTCGAAATCAAATCTCCCAGTGACAAAAAACGCACAGACCACCTGGGACCGCGCGGTCTGATTATCGCGCCCACGCGGGAGCTGGCCATCCAGATTGGCCGGGACGCGGAATTGCTCGGCTCGCATTGCGGGTTTAGAATCGTCTGCAT
>JAJDBB010000093.1 GCA_029261555.1 Nitrospinaceae bacterium
CACTGTTTATCAACCGGCAGTTTTGATAACATATTAACAAAAAGGATTAATCCTTTCCAAAAAGTCTAACTCAAATTGTAGGTCTCAATCAATCTGAAGACGGTATGTCATGCCTAATAGGCTTATAAAATATTTTTTAATCTGGTTTGTGTTGATCTTCGTCCTCTCTTTTGTGGTGGAGAATTGGACGCGGATCAATTTGTTTGTATTTGGTCGCCCGGACGCCCAGGATCTAGCTTTCAATCAGCCGGACGCGCTTTATGAAAACCGGCCCCTCGTCGTTTCGCGGGACGAGCAGATCAATATGGACGTCTTTGAACGGGTCCATGAAGCGGTCGTCAACATCGTCGCCACAACGCTCACGGTAAATTTCTGGATGCAGGTGATTCCCCAGCAAGGCCAAGGGTCCGGTTTTATTATCGACGACCGGGGTTACATATTGACCAATAATCATGTCGTGGCCGACGCGCAAAAAATCACCGTCACCTTTGGGGACGGAAAGAAAGCTACGGCCACCTTGATTGGGCGCGATCCGTCTAACGACTTGGCGGTGATCAAAATTTCAAAGTCTAAAGTCGGCGCCGTGGTCCCGCTGGGAAACTCCGACGAAGTCCGCGTTGGACAAAAAGCCATCGCCATCGGCAATCCCTTTGGTCTCTCGCAAACCCTTACCACCGGCATCGTGAGCGCCTTGAACCGGGACCTGAAAGAAAAATCAGGCGCGGTTTTGACTGGACTTATTCAAACCGACGCCGCCATCAATCCGGGAAACTCCGGCGGACCCTTGCTCAATTCCAACGGGGAAGTCGTCGGTATCAATACCGCCATATTCAGCCTGTCTGGTGGGTATCAGGGAATTGGATTTGCTATTCCAGTGAACCGCGCGAGGGAAGTGGCCGCGCAACTCATCGCCACGGGAAAATACGCTCAACCCTGGTTGGGAATTTCCGGAATGGCCTTGACTCGGGAATTTGCCAACGTCTTGCAAATATCAAGCGACGAGGGAATTCTGGTCGTTGGAGTCTATCCCGAAAGCCCGGCTTATAACGCCGGATTGCGCGGGGGCGACCGGGAAATGATTGTAGGCAATTACCGCGTACCCGTCGGTGGAGACGTGGTCCTCAGTCTCAACGGAAAAAAAGTGTTAGAAATGGACGACCTGATTAGGGAGGTCAAGCGCCACCAGGTCGGCGACGTACTCAGCTTGGAGATTTTAAGGAAAAACCGTTCGGCTATTGTATCCGTCGTGCTAGGGGAAAACCCATCCTGACCGCCCTGGAACAGCCGCCGGGAGTCAGGTTTTTTTTCTTGGAGAAAAACCTGACTCCCGATCAAACTTTTTTACCGCCGATCTCCCATGAGCCTCAACATCATCAGGAACAAATTGATGAAGTCCAGATACAAGGTCAGGGCGCCGGAGATGGCCTCCTTATGGTCCTCGTCGGTGCCTTCATTGCCGAGGATATTCATCTCCTTGATTTTTTGCGTATCGTAAGCGGTGAGGCCGACAAAGATCAATACTCCGGCATAGGTGATGATCCAGTACATAGCCGAACTTTGCAGGAAAATATTGACCACGGAGGCAAGAATGATGCCGATCAGCCCCATGAACAAAAAACTTCCCCACGAGGTCAGGTCCTTTTTAGTCGTGTAGCCGTATAGGCTCATCGCGCCAAAGGTGCCCGCCGTGACCAGGAATGCGCTGGTGATGGACGACGACGTGTAGACCAGAAAAATGAACGACATCGTCACGCCGTTGAGTCCGGAGTAAAGGATAAAAACCCCTGTTGCCTGGCTGGCGGTCATTTTTTCGATCCAGCCCGCGAGATAAAACACCAGTCCCAGTTCGGCGATGATCAGGCCGAAAAACAGAATTTGATTTCCAAAAATCAGGTTGGTCATGGTTTCGCTGCTAGCCACCCAGAAAGCCATGAACCCGGTGGTGGCGAGTCCAATACCCATCCAGTTATAAACTTTTACCATGAACCGCTGTTGCTCCGCGGCAATGGAATCGGCGCTGCTAGCGTACATAGGGTTTTGCATTGTTGGTTCCTTTCAAAGGTTTTTCAGTATTCAATATGATTCAAATAAGATCGACTTTGATTAAAGTCAAGAATTGGCGAGAATTAATAGAATAAAATTTTAGATTAAAGCGCTGGCTTAATCAAGTCTTGCGGTAAAACCATTCCCAGCACAGGCAGACCAGCGCCAGGGCCAGCGCCCATTGGAAACGCTCGCTCCACAGTTTCCGGCGGGTGGATTGATGTTCTTTCTGCTTCAACGTTTGCTTGATGTTTTCCAAATAGATTTTCTGCAAATCCATATCCCCTGTGACCGACCGGACATAAGCGCCGCCGGTCAGCAGGGCGATTTCCTGCAAGGTCTTTTCGTCGAGTTTCGAAATTGCAACATCCCCGCGTTGGTCTTTTTTGAAACCGCCTTCCGGGTCGGGTATGGGAACTCCCATCTCCTGGCCGATTCCAATAGCGAAAATTTTTACGCCTTCGTCTTTTGCCAACAGGGCCGCCTCGCGAACTTCGCCCGTCTGGTCCTCGCCGTCCGTAATCAGGATGATCGCCTTGGACTCCTTCTCCTCGGCGGTGAAGGCTTTGATTGATGTTTGCAGCGCGCGGCCAATGGCGGTCCCCTGGACGGGTATCAAATCTGTGTCGATGGCTCCCAGGAATATTTCCGCCGCGGAGTAATCTTGCGTCAGCGGACACTGGACAAAACTGGTTCCGGCGAACGCCACCAGCCCGATCCGGTCGCCTTGCAGCAGTTTTAATAAATCCGCGACCTTGCGCTTGGCGCGCGTCAGGCGATCGGGTTTGACGTCCTGCGCCAGCATGCTGGTGGAAACGTCCAGGGCGACAATGATATCCACTCCGCGCTGATGCAAGTCTTCCCACTGGTATCCCCAGCGCGGTTGAGTCAGGGATAATAGGAGAAAAACTACAGCCGTCGCCATCAACGCAGATTTGAATTTATGCCGGACGAAGATATCGCCGGGGGTCAGCTTGGCCAGTAAGGCTTGCGAACAAAACCGGTCGATCATGGCGCGTTTTTTCTTCGCGCCCCAGACGATAAAAAATATCAGCGGCAAGGTCAGCCACAGTAAGTGCAAAAGTTGAGGATGGCCGAAGCGCATGATCAGGGAAACCTCCGCAACCGCGTGTTGGTCAATACGATTTCAAAAATTACTGTCGCCAGGCAGGCGTATGCAAGCCAGGAAAAAAGTTCCGTGTATTGCGAATGGTCCTTGACCTTGACTTCGGATTTTTCCAGGCGGTCGATTTGCCCATAAATATCCTTGAGGGTCTCCCTGTCTGTGGCGCGAAAATATTTGGCGCCTGTGGTTTTGGCGATGGCTTTTAACGTTTCTTCATCCAAGTCTACGTTTTGATAGACGTAGCGCTTTCCAAAAATGGAATCGACGAGGAACGGAGCCTTGCCCTGGGTTCCCACGCCGATGGTGTAAACCTTGACGCCGAGAGATTTGGCGATCTCTGCCGCTTGCAGGGGCGGTATGTTTCCCGCATTGTTGCGTCCGTCGGTCAGCAGGATCACCACCTTTGATTTGGATTTCAGATCTTTCAAACGCTTGACCGCGATTCCTATGGCGGAGCCAATGGCTGTCTGGTCGCCGGCCATTCCTATTTTCATTTTATCCAGAAACGATAGAAAAATATCGTGATCCAAAGTGAGCGGGCATTGGGTAAACGCTTCGCTGCCGAAAGCGACCATGCCAAGACGGTCGCTTCCCCGTTGACTCACGAAGTCTCGGACCACGTCCTTGACGACCTCCAGCCGGTCGACACGGTTTTCGTCTTTAAAAAAATCCAGGGCGCGCATGCTCCCCGAAGCGTCGAGAGCCAGAACAATGTCCACGCCTGTGGATAAAATTTCCGTCCGCTTCCGTCCTTCCTGGGGCCGCGCCAACGCCAGAACCAATAGAACCAGCGCCAGGATCCGGAGGATTTCAGGAAGCCTGGCGAACCAGTTCAATCCCGA
>JAJDBB010000094.1 GCA_029261555.1 Nitrospinaceae bacterium
AGAGGCGAACAATTCTTTTTTACGCTCCCCCAACTTAACGGTGAACTCAAAATTCTTGCCGTCGCGCAGGACTTCAATATCAATTTTCTGTCCCGGATGCACCTGACCCACCATGCGAATCAAATTTGTGGGCGAATCCACCGGCGCTCCGGCGACTTTGAGAATAACGTCTCCTTTGCGAACCCCGGCGTCGTAGGCCGGGTCGCCCTTGAACGCGGAATTGACGTACACGCCCCTGCCCTTCCCAGCAACCGCTTTCCCGTCGCCCTCCTCGGGTACAGGCTCAATGCCCACTCCCAGCCAGCCCCTTCTTACCTCGCCGTATTCAACCAGTTGGGACACAACATTTTTAACAACATTGGAAGGAATCGCGAAGCCGATGTTCTGGGCATAATTAATGATGGCCGTGTTGATGCCGATGATATTGCCTTTAATATTCAATAACGGTCCCCCGCTGTTGCCGGGATTGATCGAGGCGTCGGTTTGAATAAAGTCTTCGTATCGCGAAAGGTTGATATTTTCACGATTCAATCCGCTCACAATGCCAAAAGTCATGGTCTCATTTAATCCATAAGGATTGCCCACAGCCACTACCAGTTGGCCCACCTTGACGGAACTGGAATCGGCCCATTTCGCGGCGGACAAAGGTTTTGAGGAATCAATTTTAACCACAGCCAAGTCGGTGTCTTCGTCCTTACCCACTACCGTACCCACCAGGATTTTTCCGTCGTATAGAGTCACTTTTATTTTCACAGCGTCGCGGACCACGTGGCTGTTGGTCACGACCCATCCCTTTTCACTGTCGACAATGACGCCTGCCGCCGAATTGGTCGGGCGCCTCCGGCTCAATTTGCCGAAACGTTTTTTATCCGGGTCTCCGCCACCTACATGTGGAGACAAACTGACCACCGTCGGCAAAACCTTTTCCGCCAGTTGGGTGAACTCGTTTTCCAGTTGTTGCAGAATCGACCCGCGTTTTCCATTTTCAAGGGCCGAAGTCTGGGTGGGAAAAAGGACACAAACAGCAATAAAAAAACTCGCCGTCTGGTAGAAAAAACGCCTCGCAACCTGAACAAAATAAAACATTCTAATGGGTGCCTTTGAAGCTCAAAAAAGAATTAAAACTCCAGGATCGAAGCGTTTTGGACGATAGCCGCCGCAACTCAAAGCCCTATGTTTGCAAAGGGTTTTGGATCGCGTTCCTTCTTTTCCCAATTTATTCCCAAAAACCTTAAAAATAAGGCGCCCTTATATAAACATTATCTCCCTACCTGTCAAGTCAAATCCCTTGGTAACGCGGGGCTACGCCTATAAACTACTTGGGTTTTTTGGGATACGACGGTTTTGGTGTATCCTGAGCCGAATATATTTTTGCAATATTTTGGAGTTGACGCATGGAAGCAAGAGCAATGGAAACAAAAAGCCCGGAAGAATTATTGGCCTGGGCCGGCGGAGAATTCAAAAATGTCGGGCTGGCCTCCAGTTTTGGGCTGGAAGATATGGTTCTGATCGACATGATTCATAGGCTGAACGTTCCGGTATCCATCTTCACGCTGGACACTGGTCGCCTGCACGAAGAGACCTATCAGACCATGGAACGGGTGCGGAGCAAGTACGGTTTATCGGTCAAAATTTATTTCCCGGACAAAGAGCAGGTGGAAAACCTTGTCCGCGAGAAGGGGCTTTATTCGTTCAAAGAGAACGTGGAGAACCGCAAGGAATGTTGCCGCATCCGCAAGGTGGAACCTTTGAACCGCGCGCTGGCGGAGCTTGACGCCTGGGTCTCCGGGATGCGGCGCGAGCAAAGCCCGACGCGCACCGAAATCCCCAAAGTGGAAAAGGACGCGCCCCGCGCCAGACTGGTGAAGATCAATCCGCTGGCGGAATGGACCTTAAAGCAGGTGGAAGATTATATCGCCGCCAACAAGGTACCGACCAATCCCCTGCACGAGCGGAATTTCCCGAGTATTGGGTGCGCCCCCTGCACGCGGCCCGTGGAGCCGGGCGAAGACGTCCGCGCCGGACGCTGGTGGTGGGAAAATCCGGAACATAAGGAATGCGGCCTGCACCGGCCTTGATGGTTTTAAAAACTTGAAGGTTAGAGGATTGCGCACAGGCCTATTTCAGTTTGGCGATGGCCGTGATGGGCAGGACAAGCCGGTTCTTTGTCTCTTTCCAGCGTTTACAGCTAAATCCTTATCAGTCCTGCTTTAATTCATACCCCAGTTGGCGGGCGAGGGAGTCGTGGCGGGAAAATACTTCCGTTATGAAAGGAACGAACAGGCGAGTGGCCCAGCGGATTTTTTCTATCAGGTTTTTCGGCGGGGGCTGGGTCCCGAGTGATTCGGCGTAAAACTTTTCCGCCTCAACAAACAAAAGCGGTATCGCCTGAAACGCCAGCCAGCCGATCAACAAATAATCCCGGACGGGCAGTCCAGTCCATTTGAATTTACTTCCCACAATTTCAAAAAATTCGTACAGGTTGCGCGGATGTGTGGTCGCGAGCAACCACCAGGAAAGCGCGAATACCAGAATCAGTTTTGAGCCGGAGAGCCCGCCCTGGTTCAATCCCTCCTTTGAAATTTCAAAAGGCAGAAATCCCAGACCTGGCAAAGGTTCCCCCGGAGCGAAAACCAGCGGAAAAATAACCACCACCGCGACAAACCAGAAAATACTTTTCAATCGCGCTAACATAACCAGCGCCGGAATATGCGCGGCGCCCATGAGGAACAAACACATGAGCGCTGCGGCCAGAACCGTGTTCCATCCGCCCCAGGCAATCGCCGTCAGGAGAACAATCACGAAAATTATTTTTGGTCCGGCTCCCAGGCGATGCACCCATGTATTGCCTGGGGCATAAAATGCTAATTTGAATTTTTCCTGTTGCATCGGAGGGCGCCTTTCCTCAAGATAAGCGGCATTTGAAAGATCCAAAAATAGATAACTCAGAGTGACATTTCGGAGCCTTTTGGTCAATGGCGATTACTCAGAAACTCATAGAACAAACCCGGCATTTTGTCGAAAAGGAACTTGCGGGAGACAGCTCGGGTCACGACTGGTGGCATATTTTCCGCGTCTGGAAAATTGCTATTCGTCTGGGAGAAGAGGAAAACGTCAACTTGGAAATCGTTCAACTGGGCGCGCTTTTACACGATATCGGCGACTGGAAATTTCACAACGGGGACGAGTCGGTGGGTCCGCGACGGGTTCGTGAATTCCTGGAAAGGTGTGAGGCGGACGAGTCCACAATTTCTCACTTGTGCGATATCGTGTCCACGATTTCTTTCAAGGGCGCGGGCGTGGCGACGCCGATGCAAACGCAGGAGGGAAAGGTCGTGCAGGACGCGGACCGGCTGGACGCCATCGGCGCTATGGGAATCGCCCGGGCTTTTGCTTACGGCGGAGCGAAGGATCGCCTGATGTACCATCCGGACGAGCCGCCGGTAATGCATCAGTCCTTCGACGCTTATAAAAAAAGTAAGGGCCACACGATCAACCATTTTCATGAAAAACTTCTACTGCTTAAAGACCGCATGAACACTCCGGCGGGAAAGCGCCTGGCATTGGAGCGACATCGGTTCATGGAGGCTTTTTTGCAACAGTTTGACGAGGAATGGAATGGACGCGCCTGAAATAATTAAAAAATCGGCGGAAGTTTTATCCGACGCCAAGCGGATTTTATTTTTGACCAGCGCAGGGATGAGCGCCGACTCCAACATCCCCACCTTCCGCGACAAGGACGGCTATTGGAAAAATTTTCCTCCCTTCAAGGAAAAAGGCCTGGAGGCGCAAGACCTGGCCAGTCCGTGGGCTTTCCGCAACGTGCTCCCTCACGCCTGGGCGTTTTACGAATGGCGGCGCCGCAACGCCGACGAAAACCAGCCGCACGAAGGCTACTTTATAATCAACCGTTGGATGGAGGAGAAATTCGACGAGGCCTTCATCCACACCACCAATACCGACGGGTACCATTTGCGTTCGGGATGCAATCCAAGCCAGGTGCGCGAGGTTCACGGTTCCATGTGGCGCATGCAATGTCTGAACGCCTGTTCGTCGGAGTTCTGGGAGGAGCCTGCGGTGCCGCTTTGCGAACTGGACTACGACGCCATGGAGGCTTCCGGTTATCCCAACTGCCCCGACTGCGACTCGATAGCGCGTCCGCATATCCTGATGTTCGGCGATATGGAATACGTGGGCCATCCGGAGCAGGACGACAATTTCGACGAGTTTTTACGGCGCCCGGTCGACGCGGCGATTTTAATAGGAAGTTCGGGCGCGGTGCCGACCAACGATTACATCGCCGCGCAACTACAGGGAGCGGGAGCGACCGTGATCAACATCAACCCGGACCCTTCGGTCAATAGCATCGCAACAACGGAGTATTTCATCCAGATGAAAACCCTGGAGGCGCTCCAGGCTTTGGACGCGGCCTTGTGACTATTGTTCTCCAAAAAGACGGCCCGAAATCCTAATTGATAATGGCGAATCAAATATAGTATCCTGAAACTCAAATCAAATTTTCAAAGTTATTTCATTCCAGGCCGTCAAAAAATTTAATACATAGGAGAATCCCCCATGCGTTGGCTCCTCATTGCACTGCTTTGTTTTTTGCTTGCTCCCATTAACGCATTTGCCGACTGTACCAAGGAACAAGTTTGCGGCATGATCGGCAAAATGGACCACTTCTCCATTCTAGACAAATGCCCAAACGCGGCAAGCTTTCTGGCCAGTTGTAAAGCGGGTACCCTCATGGAGTTTGAGCCCTTGCCAGAACCCCAGTTGGTGGACAACGGGGACGGGACGGTCGCAGATACCACAAATAAACTGTTGTGGCTTCAAAAGGGAATCGTTAAAAGAGTCAAACTTAAAGACGCAAAAAAATACGCCGCCTCTGCGGAGGCCGCCGGGCAAACCGGCTGGCGAATTCCCACACTGCCGGAATTGGTCACCCTGCTGGTGGAGTACTGTCCGCAATGTAAAAAGAAAAATATCAGCGGCAAAAAAGCCTTTATCAATCCCTTATTCGACGATGGGGTCGGACATTATTACTGGACCACCACAACCTGTAAGGACGTCACGAATATTGAAGACCATTACCAGAAAAAAATCTGTCAGGAAGGCGATAAAGCCGCCTGGCTGGTCCATTTCAATATCCACGCCGTGTTCTGGAGCCACACGGACAAGGAAAACTTCAACATCTGGCTCGTCAAGGATTTATAAGGTAAATCCATTTCAGAGCTGATCTGGATTTCTCTCAGGCCGCCGCCCGACATTCCAGAACCGGGCTTTTTTCCCGCTAAATGAATCCCGCCTCCCTTGATTATCATCTCAAGGTAGAAATAAGATTCTCTTCCTCCGTCCAGGGAAAATTCCCCGATTATGATAAACCTTGAAAACCATTTCGCCGCCCTGGGGGAAGATTTCTACCAACTTAAAAATCCGGACCCGGTCAGCGAACCTTATCTGGTGGATTTCGAACCTGACGTTGCCCGGTTGTTGGGAATGGACCCTGACGCCGTTCGGAATCTGGATTTCGTCGATTATTTTGGCGGCAATAAAATCCTTCCCGGATCGAATCCTCTCGCCATGGCCTATACCGGCCATCAGTTTGGCTCTTACAATCCCCGGATTGGAGACGGACGCGCCGTGCTTTTGGGCGACGTCAAAAACCCCGACGGCGATGATTGGGAAATTTCCCTCAAAGGATGCGGGCCCACCCGGTTCGCTCGCGGTTTTGACGGTCGAGCCACCCTGCGGGCCTCGATTCGCGAGCATTTGGCCGGCGAAGCCTTACACGGATTGGGCGTCCCCACCACGCGGTCGTTAGCTGTCGTGGGCATCCGCGATCTCATCCACCGGGAAACGCCGGAACTGGCCGCGGTCCTGACCCGCGTGGCCCGATCCCATATTCGCTTTGGAAGTTTTGAAAATTTTCACTACACAAACCGCCCTACTTTGGGGAAAAATCTGGCCAACTATACAATACATCGTCACTACCCGCAGTTTGCCAAAGAAGCGGACAAATACCGATTGTTCTACCGCCACGTTATTTTAAGAACCGCCCGCCTGATTGCCCAGTGGCAATCTTTTGGGTTCGTCCACGGGGTCATGAACACCGACAACATGTCCATCGTAGGCGACACTTTCGACTACGGCCCTTTTGGATTCATGGACGCCTTCAACCCGAATTTCATTCCCAACCATTCGGACTCCAACGGTCGCTACTCGTTTGCACGGCAACCGGAAATCGGCTTTTGGAATTTACAAAAACTGGGGACGGCTCTCGGCGCCTTGATCGACGAAGACGCCATCAAGCAGGAGTTGGCGGGTTATCAGCCGGAATACAACCGAGTGTACCGCAGCATTATAGCCTCCAAAATGGGAATACAAATCGCCGACTCCGCCTTCCACGATCTGGGAGGAGCCTTGTTCCAACTTCTATATTCCAACGGCGCCGACTACACAAATTTCTTCCGTCGACTTGGAGATTTTCCCGACGGCAACATGGAACCTCTACTCGCCATGTTTGAGAATAAAAAGGAAATCAAAGACTGGCTCGCGCAATACAGGAGCTTACTGGACCGGGAAGATAGGCCGCCGGAAGAGCGGCGGGAGAGCATGAATGCGGTGAACCCAAAATTCATACTGCGGAATTATCTGGCGCATCAGGCGCTGGAAAAAGCGGTTAAGGAGGCGGATTTCTCCGAGGTCGTCAACTTGCGACTTTTGTTGCGCGACCCTTTCAGCGACAATACCGAACTGTTTCAGAACCTGAATCTCGACCCCGAACGCTATTGCGCGGACACGCCCCGAAAATGGATAGGCATGCAGGTGAGTTGTTCCGCCTGAATTTTTAATAGGAGAAAAAATATGTTGATGATGGAAGGCGAAATAACGGAGATAGCGACCCCGCCTAACAAGGCAGACCAGTTCCGTATCGTGACCGTCTGGTTGCCGGAAACGGAGGATCATATAGACTTTACCGTTTATCTGACCAATTTCAAAAATTCCGGATTCAAGGAAGGCGACAAGATCAAGCTTCAGATCGACAAGGCGTTCGACGTCGACGAGTTCACCCAGCAAATCTTTAAAGATCATTAGCGCCCTCAACAAAAATGACACTCAAACGATTGGGCGAATTTGGTTTGATATCGCGGATTCGCGCCAGGCTAAAATATCGCTCAGGACAAACGCTTCTGGGAATCGGCGACGATTGCGCGGTCTATAAGCCGGCGCAGGGCAAGCGTCAAATAGTCACCTCAGACGCCCTGACGGAAGACGTCCATTTCAAGAAAAACCTCATCCCCCCCGCGCGTCTCGGATACAAGGCTCTGGCGGTAAATGTCAGCGATATCGCGGCCATGGGCGGAACGCCGCGCCTGGCATTACTGACCCTGGGGATTCCCGCCAATTGTCCCCTGCCCTACTTGAATAAAATGCTCGACGGTTTCCTGGACGCTTGCGCGCAATTCAAGGTCGAGTTGGTGGGCGGCGATACGGTTTCCTCTCCGAAAAATTTATTCATCAGCGTTACTTTGATTGGAGACGTTTCTAAAGACAGATTGTTCACGCGTAAGGGAGCGCGACCGGGCGACGGAATATTTGTCACCGGTTCGCTGGGAAACTCGGCACTTGGGCTGAAACTTCTGACCGGGGAAAAAACTGCGTGGAAAGGCTCTAAAAAAGATATCAAATTCTTGATCGACGCCCACCTTTCGCCGATCCCGCGCCTCAAGGAATCCGGCGCGCTGTCCCGCTCCAAAGCTAAAATAACCTCCATGCTGGACCTGAGCGACGGATTGGCCGGCGACCTGGCGCATATTTGCCAGGCGGGCGGCGTGGGGGCGCGTTTATGCGAAGACCGTCTTCCCCGCTCCCCGGCTTTTACAAATATTTGCGCGGCCAATAAATTATCGTCCGACGATTTGATTTTGGGCGGCGGCGAGGATTATGAATTGTTATTTACAAGCCCTCCCAAAGATGCTAAAAAAATATCGGGGCTATTTAGAAAAGCCGGTTCGCCAGTGTCGCACATTGGAGAAATCACCGCTCGTCCGGGGGAAATCGTTTGGGTCCGAAGCAATGGCCGGGAATCGATCCTTCCCCGCTCGCAAGGATACGATCATTTTAAATCCTGAAGCGGCTCTCCCACCACCCCGCGACTCCCGTTGGAAACATCGGAGATTTTTCTGGCGCAGGCATTGAGGAGGTTGTTTTAAAACCTTGGACGATTCATTATTACCTCGCTTATTTATTCTGGTAGTCCTTCTTGTTTTATCCGCTTTTTTTTCCGCCAGCGAAGCGGCCTTCTTTTCGCTGAACCCGCATCAGGTTGCCAGCCTTAGGGAAACCCGACCGCGACGCGGCGGGGCCGTGAGCGCCTTGCTGAACCATCCGCGCAGACTTCTGATCACGATTTATATTGGCAACGAGCTGGTAAACGTCGCCGTTGCGGCGGTCACCACTTCCATTGCCGTCTTTTTGTTGGGAGATTTTGGAGTCGGCGTCGCCATTGGCGTGGGCGTCGCCCTGCTCCTCGTTTTTGGCGAGATTTTCCCTAAAACCCTGGCATTCAAATTCGCCGAGCCAATTTCCCTCGCCGTCGCACTTCCCTTAAAAATTTTTTCCACTTTGGTTCATCCCATTCAAAAACGCTTCATACGTTTGGCCGAATGGATCATCGCTCTATTAGGAGTCCGCGCCCTTCCCCAGGAGGACAACGCCTTTTCCGAAGAGGAGTTCAGCGCCCTGGTGAAAATGGGGGAGGGCCAGGGGATCATCGAATCGGAAGAAAGAAAGATGATTCACAACGTCATCGAATTCAGCGACACGACGGTCTCGGAAATCATGACTCCTAAAGTGGAAATGTTTACCCTCAACGAAAACGACTCCCTTAATGAAATCCTTCCAAAAATCGTGGAAAACTTTTACGCCCGAGTTCCTGTTTACGACGAAGAAGAGGAAGAAATTCTCGGAATTTTGTACACCAAAGATCTTAACAAGCTGAAACATTTACCGGAGGAAAAATTTAATCTCAAGAGCGTTCTTCGTCCGACAATCTTCGTTCCCGAATCTAAAAAAATCAAAGACCTCCTCCAGGATTTTAAAAAACAGAAAAGACATATGGCCGTCGTGCTCGACGAGTACGGAAGCATTACGGGACTGGCAACCCTGGAGGATATCCTCGAGGAGGTGGTCGGTGAAATCGACAGCGAAATGCGACCGGAAGAAAATCCCGTTGTCCAGATAAGTCCAAACCGTTATCGTCTTCCCGCCACCTACAGCCTGGAAGATTTCAACCGGAATTTTGAAAGCGCTTTGCCGGAGGACCAGTTCGACACGGTGGGAGGATTGGTTTTTGATTTGATTGGCCGCGCGCCCAGATTCGGGGAAACAGCAACGTTTGCCCACTTCAAATTTCTCGTGGAGAAAATGAAGGGTCCGCGCATCCTGACCCTGCAATTGACCGTGCTGAATCCGGAGTCTCCGGACAACGGCAAATCTAAGCCCGAGGCCAACGGAACCTGATGGACCTCGGCTCGACATTATTGCTGGTGTTTTTTTTCACCTTGCTGGAAGCTTTTTTCTCCGGAATGGAAATCGCCCTGATCTCCGCCAACCGGTTTAAAATCCAGAGCCAGGCGGACGAAGACCTGCCATCGGCCAAAATACTGTCCAACCTTCTAAAAACCCCGGAAAAGCTTTTCGCCATCACTTCGTTTGGCACCAACCTGGCCGTGGTTTCCAGCACATCCATTTTCGCGGCTTATATGGTGGCGCGGTTTGCGGACAAAGGCGACCTCTACGCCACTTTGTTGTTAGGACCCTTTATTCTTTTCGGCGGAGAAATCGTTCCAAAATTAATTTTCCAAAGCCGGGCCGACCAACTCGTTTTGATTTTGATCCAGCCCCTGATGGTTTTTGGAAGATTGTTCTCTCCTTTTATTAAAATTTTTACCTGGATATCCAACCTCTTGTTGAAAATGACCGCCTCCTCGGAGGAATCAGGTTCGCAAACATACAGCCGTGAAATGATCCAGAAGATCCTCACACTCGATTCCAGAACCTCCGACCTGGGCGCGACGGAACGGGAGATGATTCACAATATTTTCAATTTCGGGGAACAAACGGTGGAACAATGCATGACTCCGCTGGTTCAGATTTACTGCCTGGCGGATACGGCGACCCTGGAAGACGCCCATCAAAGCTCGATCGCATCGGGCTTTTCCCGGCTTCCCATTTTCCACGAACGCATGTCTAACCTGATCGGAGTCCTTAACACGTTTGATTTGCTGAACCTGCCCAGCGATAAAAGCTCCATCAGCGGTTTAATCCGACCGATCTATTACGTTCCTCCCAATAAAAAAACCGACGACCTATTAAGAGACCTGCAACAGCGCGGCCTACATATGGCCATTGTGGTGGACGAGTATGGCGGGTGCATCGGCGTCGTCACCGTGGAGGATCTTCTTGAGGAAATTGTGGGCGAAATAGAAGACGAATACGATAAGCCCGAAAAACAGGCGGAATCCTATGCCGAGGGCGGATTTCTCGTCGAGGGCAATATGGAGATCGACGCCGTAAACGAAACGCTTGGCCTGGAACTTCCCAAGGGAGATTACGAAACCATCGCCGGGTTGATCATCGACCAACTGGAAAACATACCCGCGCGCGGTGAGCAGGTGGTGGCGAACGGCTTTCGCCTGACGGTGAAGGAAACCGGCAAACGCAAAATCCACAGCGTCATTGTGCGGAAAATCGAACCGTCGACTGACGATAAAAGCGCAAAAGATCAGGCGTCCGCGGAAGAAAACCCTAAAAGCCCCGCATCGACTCCAACTCCTGATAAGCTTTTTGAATCTCCAAAAACCTGATATGCGCCTCCTGCACCTCTTCGTCGCCAAGATGAGCCACTCGGTCGGGGTGGTATTTCAACGCCAACCGGCGGTAGGCTTGTTTGGCGGTTTCTTCCGAATCGCTGGACTTTATTCCTAAAATTGAATAAGGCGTCTTCAGGGCGTCGAGCAAATATTTTTTCCGAAGCCGATTGTGGTCTTCCGGAGAAACCCCAAGGTATTTCGCTATGTCGTTGATCTCCCCTTGCAACGCCGACGAAATTTCCCCGCCCGTCAAACAAATTTGGTATCCGAGAGCTAGAGCCAGCAAGGGATAATGACCTTGGGTCGCTTTTTTGTATTCTTCCGCGAGCGGTTGGGCGTGAGGGCGTACCTTTCTGGTTTCTTCTATAATGCGGTTGACCGGTTCCAGGTCGGCCTTGCCGTACCCCAGGTTTTTAATAAAAAAATCATGGATGATCCGAACGGATTCCCCAGAACCATCTCCCTGTAAAAGAGCGAACCGGGTTAACAGGGCCGTCAGGCAAACCACAAACAACGGGTGATCCGCCACGCCGGGTAAAACTTTTCCAATTTTTTTCTTAATCTTTTTCGAAACGAAATGCTGGATGGCTCCGCCCACGACGGCCCCAATAGGTCCGCCACGCAAAAACCCGACTCCCGCTCCCAAAAACCAGGACATGAATTCCCCCTCGCTTTTTATTTGCTCAAACCTTGGCTCTCCGCCAAATATTTATGATATAAATTTGATTTTGGAAATCAAGCGGAATACCTCAACATCTTATTCAGGGGAGATCCAATGGTAAAGCATATCGTTATGTTTAAGCTGGCAAACAAAACTCCGGAAAACATGGACACGCTGACGCGAGCGCTAAAGGGACTTGCAGGAAACATTGAGACCCTGAGGTTTTTGGAAGTTGGAACGGATTTTAAGGAGTCGGATAGAAGTTACGATATTGTCCTCACAACACATTTTGACGACAAGGAAGGTCTGGTCACCTACGGTAAACACAAAAACCATCTCCCTGTACTGGATCTGGTCGGCAAACTATGTGCGTCCACCGTTGTAGTGGATTATGAACTCCCTTGAAAGACGCTCCTATAAATGAAGCCGTTGAAGGGCGGTGTATAGTAAAATAATTACTTGACTTTGGCAAACCAAGTGTTATGTTTCCTAAACTTGATCTTTTGCCTTAACATTTACAGTGATTCTTTTTGATCTCAGATTCTGCTGAAAAACTTTTTAGGAATTTTCCTGTCGACGTAGAAACCTGATTATATCCTTTTAGGAGATGCGATTTGGCTACCAAAAAATCTACTAAAAAGAAACCGGCAAGTAAAAAGAAAGCCGTTGCGACCAAGAAAAAGACCGTAAAAAAGAAACCTGTAAAGAAGAAGGTAGCGCCCAAAAAGTCTGCAAAAAAGAAAGTCTCCGCAAAAAAGAAAAAATCCGTCACAGCCAAACCTAAAAAGAAAGCGGTTGCAACGAAGAAGAAAGTTGCAAAGAAAAAAACGGCTCCCCAAAAACCCGCCAAAAAGAAGGTTGTAAGTAAAAAAGCGCCCGCAAAGAAAAAACCCGTAAAAGCTAAACTAAAGGCTAAAAGCAAACCTGCCGCAAAAAAACCCAAAGTAAAGACTTCGGCAAAAAAAACCGTTAAAAAAATCAAAAAAGCCGTCGTCAAACCTGCCAAGGCCGCGCAAAAGAGCAAGAAAAAATTAATCGTCACCAAAGCGAAACCAAAAAAGCTGGACCCGACGATACAAAAAATCCGGGACCGGCTCATGGCTTCCCGCTCGGATCTCTTCAAAATGCTGGCTTCTTCCCAGGAAGCCGAAAGAAATCTGGGCGAAATAACTTTTAGTAATGAAATCGATCTGGCGTCCAGTCTTGAAGGAAGGGAGATGGTGTTTCAACTGGCCAGTCGCGACCGCAACGAGCTGCGTATGATCGAAAGCGCCGTGGTAAAAATCGACAAAGGGACTTATGGGGTTTGCGAAAGTTGCGAAAAAAAGATCACCCTCAAACGACTGAACATCATGCCTCTTGCTCCCTTGTGCATCGAATGTCAGGAAACACAGGAACATACCTAGCGCAAAACTCAGACTTTATTTACCGCAGCATTTTTTATATTTTTTCCCGCTTCCACAAGAGCAGGGATCGTTTCGTCCCACCTTTTTATCCTGACGCTTGAACGTCTCCGGTTTTGCCCCACCTTCCATTTCCCCGCGGTGTTCAAACACTGGTTGTCGGCTCCGCTCCTCCTGAATTTCCTCCTCGGCGCTTTTATCGATCCGAATCTTGTATAAATATTCCACGCTCTCCTCCTTGATGCGGAAGGTCATGACGCGGAACATTTCAAAGCCTTCTTTCTTATACTCCGTCAGCGGGTTTTTCTGAGCATACCCGCGCAGGCCGACGCCGTCTTTCAAGTGGTCCATGCCCAAAAGATGATCCTTCCAGAGATTGTCCAGAATCTGGAGCATGACGGCTTTTTCCATGTGGCGCAAAAAATCCGGGTCGACGTCTTTTGTCTTTGCCTTATAAACCTCGGCGGCCTCGTCCATCACGGCGTCCAAAAGCTTTTCACGGTCGCAATGCTCCAATTCCAAAGAGCGTTTCTCGCCTATCAACAAATGAGCGTCGTCCGGCTTTTCAATCGAGAGCGTGAAAGACTTTTGAAGAAAGTCGTTTATCCGCGGAACGTCCCACTCCTCCGGATAGATTTTTTCATGACAGGTTTCTGCCAGCTCTTCATCAAGAATTTCTTCGGCCATTTCAAAAAGAATCTCGCGAGGGTTTTCGGCGGAAAGAATATCGCGGCGCATTTCATAGATCACCTCGCGCTGTTTGTTCATCACGTCGTCGTATTCCAGCAGGTGCTTGCGGATATCAAAGTTATGCGCCTCCACCTTGGCTTGGGCGTTGGCCACCGCTTTGCTGACCATGCTGTGCTCGATGGGTTGCCCTTCCTCCATGCCGATTTTCTCCATGAAGCCGGAAATACGATCGGACCCGAAAATCCGCAACAGGTCGTCCTCAAGCGACAGGTAAAACCGGGACGAACCGGCGTCGCCCTGCCTTCCGGAGCGGCCCCTGAGCTGATTGTCGATGCGCCGCGCCTCGTGTCGTTCCGTTCCCAAGATGTGAAGTCCGCCTAGATCCGGCACGCCCTCGCCCAACACAATATCCGTTCCGCGGCCCGCCATGTTGGTGGCAATGGTGACGGCTCCCTTTTGTCCGGCCTGGGCGATGATCTCTGCCTCCTGCTCGTGACGTTTGGCGTTCAGCACGTTATGCTTGACGCCGGCGCGTTTCAACATCACGCTCAATTTTTCCGACGTTTCAATTGAAATTGTGCCCACCAAAGCCGGCTGACCTTCTTCATAGAGTTCCTTGATTTCATCGATAACGGCTTTGTATTTTTCCTTTTCCGTCCGAAAAATAACGTCGGGACAATCCTCGCGAATCATGTTCTGGTTGGTGGGAACGACCAACACTTCCAGATTGTAAATGGATTTAAATTCGGAGGCTTCGGTATCGGCGGTCCCCGTCATGCCCGAAAGCTTGTCGTACATGCGGAAAAAGTTCTGAAAAGAAATACTTGCCAGGGTTTGATTTTCATTTTCAATCTTCACCCCTTCCTTGGCTTCCAGCGCCTGATGGAGGCCCTCGCTGTAACGTCGTCCCGGCATCATGCGTCCCGTAAATTCGTCGATGATAACGACCTCGCCGTCGTCCTTGACCACGTAATCCACCTCGTTTTTAAACAAGGCGTGCGCCTTTAGCGCCTGGTTAACGTGGTGTAAGGTATCGATGTTTTTGGGATCGTAAAGATTTTCGACGTGAAGTAACTCTTCCACCTTGGCCACCCCTTCGTCTGTCAAGGAGGCCGTGCGGGCTTTTTCATCGACTTGAAAATGCTTCTCCTTGACCAGCGGTGGGATGATCCCGTTGATCTGGTGGTATTTTTCCGTAGATTCCTCGGCCTGGCCGGAAATAATCAGGGGCGTCCGGGCTTCATCGATCAAAATGCTGTCGACTTCGTCGACGATGGCGTAATGCAAATCCCGCTGAACGAACTGGTCGAAGGAAAACTTCATGTTGTCGCGCAGGTAATCGAACGCAAACTCGTTATTCGTTCCGTAGGTAATGTCCGCCTGATAAGCCGCCTTTCTTTCTTCCTCGGGCATGTCGTGGTAAATCGTGCCGATCGAAAGCCCTAGAAATTTGTGCAATTCCCCCATCCATTCGCAGTCGCGCTTGGCTAGATATTCGTTGACGGTCACAATGTGCACCCCTTTACCCGTCAGGGCGTTGAGGTACGCGGGAAGCGTGGAAACAAGGGTCTTACCCTCGCCGGTTTTCATTTCAGAGATTTTTCCTTCGTGCAAAACCACGCCGCCAGTCATTTGAACGTCAAAATGCCGCATCTTAAGCGTTCGCAAACCAGCCTCGCGAACCGTAGCGAAGGCTTCCGGCAAAATATCTTCCAGAGTCTCTCCTCCCTTAAGCCTCTCCTTGAACTCCGTGGTCTTATTCCGGAGCTGTTCGTCGCTTAAAGGTTGTATGCTGGATTCAAACTCGTTGATTTGATCCACATAAGTTTGAATACGCTTGATTTCCCGTTCGTTGTGCGTTCCAAATATTTTTTTTACGAAACCAAATACCATGATTGCCGTCTTTCCTTACGCTAAATATTAAGCAATGGAATTAATTATAACCTCAAATTCATTTAGGAGTGGAGAGCTTTTTTCTTGCTCCCAGAGATGGTAAAGGAAGGAAATTGCGCCGGGTCTTTTCGGAGGGTTCTCTCGGCGCGTCGCTTCGGCCAATAAATTTTTATGGAATTTATTCTATGCGAGGGGATGCGGAAGGCAACCGCGGATCAATCTTCCAGGATATAGTTTTTTGGACTTACCGGAACGCCGTTTAGGAGCACCTCGTAGTGCAGATGCGGCCCTGTGCTTCTCCCGGTGCTTCCAACCAGCGCAATTACCTGTCCCCGTTTAACCCGCGCGCCGGCCTTCACCAAGTTTTTCGAATTGTGTCCATAACGGGTAACAACCCCGTAACCATGGTCGATTTCGACCATTTTCCCGTAACCGTAATCGCGACCGGACGCCGAAATCACGCCGTCTGCCGTGGCTCGGATTTGCGAACCGCTTCGCGCCGCAATATCCCAACCTTCGTGCTTTTCCTTCAAGTTGGTGAAGGGCGACTTTCTATAACCAAAACCAGAAGTGATCCAGCCCCGCGTCGGCCAAATAGAAGGCGTGGCGGAAAGCAATGAACTCTGGTTCTTAAAAAACTCGTCCAACTCCTGAAAGCTGATAAATTGAAGCCTCGCCTGACCGTCAAGCTGTTCCAACTGGGAGGCAAACCGCTCGGCAATAGATTTACCGTCCTGATCCAAAGCGGTGGTAAAGCTGTTGGCCGCAAGCCCCAGCGGACCGCCTACTCCCCAATTTTTCTCCACGGCATTTGGAGAATTCTCGGAAGCGGTGATCACCCTTAACTTTTTCTCAAAGCGTTCAAGGCGGGCCATTTCGGTTTCAAAGTTCTTTATCTGCTGGGAAAACCTCTCCACTTGGACTTTATGAATTTTGGCTTCGCGCCTCAGGTCGGTCAACTCCAAAGAACTATCGTTAAAACCTTGATACTTCTTGGAGAAAAAATAACCCGAACCGGCAAAGCCCAAAATAAACAAGCTCAGCGTCCATAAAGTTCCCACCACCAGAGCTTTAGAAACCCGAAACTCTTTTGGCGATCCGGAAGAACCCGGAAAGACCATGACCGTGTAAAATTGCTTTCGCACCTTACCTCCTGCGTAAATTATCAGCTAGCGCTTCAACCAACGAATCGTAGCTCGTAAGCCACTAATATGTCAATACTTATTTAAACACAAGGGTATGCAACCTCGACTGTTTTTGCCAAGACCGGCGAATTTTCAAAGTTTTTTTGAAAATTATTTTTATTGATTTTTTTTATCCCAGGCTTCCACTTTTTGTCGCGCCTGAATGTGATTCGGGTTAATTTCCAGAATTTTTCTGTATAGTTCAAGCGCCTGATTTTCTTGACCGGACTCCTCAAGCAACAAAGCGCGGCTGAAAAGTCCGGCAACCAAACCCGGCGTATGTCCGATCTCCCGGTAAATCTCAGTCATTTTTTCCAGACTGGACAGGGAGTCCCCTATCCTCCCCTGATTATAAAGGCCAAACCCCTTTTGTCGATAACTGCGCGCCAAAACTTTTCCATACCCGGTAGCGCGCGTTTTATCGGGTCGCGCCAGATATTCCCGATACTCCTTTTCAAAACGCCCCCTGTCCTCTCCAGCTTCGTATATCTTTTTCAAATTGAAATAGAACATCGTCCGTAATGGATCCAGGGAAATAGCCTTTTCCGCCTTTTCGATCGCTTGGGAAAACGATTGTTTTTCCGCCAATACCGCGGCCCAGTTGTTAAATGCCAGGGAGTTTTCCGGGTCAAGGGCGGCAGCCTTCATAAAGAATTTTTCGGCCTCCCCACCGCGTCCCTTCAGATAATTCACGAACCCAAGGCCGTACCACCCTGGAGAAGACTCGGGATATTTTGAAGTATATTTGGAAAGATAACCTACGCAGTCATCAAGGCGCTGACGGCCTTCGCAAGATTTGACCAGACCGCGAAACATTTCGCTTTTGGCGGAACCGCTCTCGATCAGATTCTTGTAAGCCTTTTGGGCTTGTTCGAATTGGCCGCGCGCCAAAAACATCTCCGCCATTTGGCCGGGGTCCATGTCGAACCCGCTGAAATTATGGGGAGCGCTTTCTTGACTAAAACAGGGAGCGGCGCAAACGGCCAAGAGCAGACCGGCGGCAAGAAGCATAACTTTTGAGAGTTGGCGGAGGCGCTCCGCGAAGTTGAAAAGAATATCCACCGTCAGGCGGGAACGTCTTCGTAAGGCTCGTCAAATTCCGCAAGGTTTTCGAACCGGGTATATTCTTTGAGGAAAGCCAGCCTGACTTCGCCAGTAGGACCGTTGCGCTGTTTACGAATCAGGATTTCCGCCTTGCCAACGTCGGGGGAGTTTTCGTCGTAAACTTCGTCGCGGTAAATGAACGCCACAACGTCGGCGTCCTGCTCGATGGCGCCGGACTCGCGCAGGTCCGCCAGCATGGGACGTTTATCCGTCCTGTTTTCCACTGCGCGACTGAGCTGGGACAGGGCGACGATGGGAATATTCAACTCCTTCGCCAGAGCCTTAAGTCCGCGGGAAATTTGCGAAATTTCCTGTTGCCTACTTTCCACATTTCCCATCACGTGCATCAACTGGAGATAGTCGATCACGATCAAACCAATGTCATGCTCCGCCTTCAATCGACGCGCGCGAGCGCGGACGTCCAGAACCGTCATGCTCGGCGTGTCGTCGATAAAGATCGCCGACTCGGAGAGCTTGCCCGCCGCCGTGGTCAGGTTGGGCCAATCGGATTTGCCCAAAAATCCTTTTCTAAGGTTCGCCAGGTTGGTGCGGGATTCGGCGCAAAGTAGGCGAATACCCAGTTGTTCCTTCGACATTTCCAGACTGAAAATAGCGGACGGCGTCTGGCCGTTGAGCGCGGCAAAGCGCACCATGTCGAGCGCGAAACTGGTTTTCCCCATACTCGGTCGAGCCGCCAGAATGATCAGGTCGGACGCCTGCAAACCGGAGGTCAACTGGTCCAGTTCCTTGAACCCCGTTTCAACACCGGTGATGAGTCCCGGCTTTTCAAATAATTTCTCGATCTGGACAAAGCTGTCCTTGACGATTTCCCTGATCGGAAAAAAACTGCGTTTGACCTTTTTCTCGGAGATTTGAAAAATCGACTGCTCGGCCTGATCGAGAATCAGGTCGACGTCCTCATATTCCTGAAAACTGTTTTCCCGAATCTCCTCCGCGGTAACAATCAAATCGCGCAGAATTTTTTTTTCGCGGACTATTTTTGCGTGGTGGGTGATCGCCTGACCGGTGGGAACGTGCTCTTCTATCAGGCTTAAAAAATCCACGTCCCCCACGGCTTGCAGGGTTCCCTGGATTTTCAGCTTTTCGGCGACGGTGAGAATGTCTATTTCCTCGTTGGCCTCAAAAAGCGCAAGCATGCCTTGGAAAATAGACTTGTGGTTCTGGTAGTAGAAATCCTCTTCGTTTAAAACCTCCAGCGCCCTGGCGAAAACCTCATTGGATTTGAGGCAGGCGCTGAGCACGGAAAACTCCGCGTCCTTGTTGTGCGGCAGCGTTCTTAAAGCGGGATCGGCGGGGGCTTTCATGGCTCCTTATACCTTTTTGGCCTCGAACAGCCAATTATCAAATATCAATCGGCGTCGGAGACTTCTTCTTCCTCTTTTTTCTCTTCGCCTGCGTCGGCGTCGGCGGCTTTCTCTTCCTTCGCCTCTGGCGGTTCCTCGGTTTTTTCCGCGAGCACCTTGACGGTTAATTTAGCGGTCACTTCGGCGTGTAATTTCACGCTCACCTCATGCTCGCCAACGGATTTAATCGGTTCCGAAGTTTGAATTTTCCTGCGGTCGATTTCCACGCCGCCGGCGCGCAGGATTTCGTTGATCTCCTGATGGGTGACGGAGCCGAAAAGTTTTCCCTGCTCGCCCACTTTCTTGGTGATAACGCATTCGAACCCAGCGATCTTTTCTGCCAACGTATCGGCGACGCCTTTAAACTTTTCGTAATTTTTCTGGACGATCGCCTTTTGGTGCCGGAAGGCTTTCACGTTTTTAGGGGTCGCCAGCAAGGCTTTTCCGGTGGGGATCAGGTAATTGCGTCCATACCCATTTTTAACGACCACTTCTTCGCCCACCGATCCCAAGTTTTCAACGTCCTGCTTCAATAATAATCTCATGACAATTTTACGCTCCTAATAAAATGTGCTTATTTGCTCGTTGCGTTTGCCAAACAAGTTGCGCCATTTGCCTCCAGGCGCTTGCCTGGCCTTTTATTCTGAAATATCTTGCGTTTTGACTTTTCTGAAATCGACCCACAAATCAAAAAGCCCCAGTCCAACAATGAGGCCCATGAACATGGGTTGAATGAACACAAATAAAATAGCCAGCGGCCAGAGAAAAACAGGAACCCGTTTCGATTCCAGAAAATGGTACAGGATGGCCAATCCCTGCATAAAATAAATCGCCAGCATGACGATAAAAACGTTCAACCCAAACCCGCCCAGCCCTGTATCCGGCAAAAACGTCAACCCAGCGGAAATAATGAAGGGCCAGATAAACTGTTCAGGCGAAGACCATCGGATAAACTTTCCGAATTGATAAGCCGTCGACCCTGGAGCAATGCGCTTCCAGAGAAGAGCCGTCAACGCGTAATTCACCGACGCGGTGAGAAGGGAGCCGATGGCGATGATAGCGGGAAAAGAAGCGGCCATGGTTTGAGACATTTTTTCCATGAACCCGGCCATCTCCGCTATTTCATTTTCCGGCTTGTCCATCTCCTTCATGGCGTCGAGGGATTGATCCATCACCGGCGCGATTTGCTGTTGAAAAATCTCCGTGACAGTCGTTTGCCCTTCGCTCGCCGCCAGAAACAGAAAAAAGCATGACAACGCCAACGAGCTCAAGGCGCTGAACAATACGCATTTTTCAATGGGGAAATGCGCCCGCAAAGCTTCCGCCATGACGACGGCTAAAGCCGCGTACTCGGCAAAAAAAATGATCGCATGTTGAGTTCCAGCCAGAATCAGCACGACCGCCAGAATCAGGGCGACGGTAATCAACCCGGCCTGCTTGCCGCGTTGTAAATAAACCAAGATCATGGGAGTGGGGGCCAACAGGCCCAGGATCACACCCAGCGGCGGAACCAATATCGAAACCAAAAACAAAAAAAGTACAAAACCAATCGGCAAAAAAGAGCTTTTAACGTCTGGCGACTCCGCCAACGCTAACTCTCTACCGAGAAAGGCAACAAGGCGATGTTGCGCGCCCGTTTTACCGCGCGGGTCAATTGCCTTTGGTGCTTGGCGCAATTCCCGGAAATTCTGGAAGGCACGATCTTTCCTCTTTCGGAAACGAGCGGCTTGAGAAGTTTTACGTCGTGAAACGGAATGCGCACCATTTTATCAGTGCAAAACCGGCATATTTTCTGGGTCAAAAACGCGCGTCTTTTTAAGGTAGTCATTGTTTCCTCAAATAAAAATAAATGCCCTAGCAATAATGGGCGTCAAATTACAATTGAATGATTGAATGGATTTCTAAAAGGGAACGTCGTCGCTCGACGAAGGTTCCTGCGAAAAACCGCCCGAACTTTTCCCGGAACCCTGACCGCCGCCGTCGCCGGCTTTGCTTAGGAACTGGACGGTATTGGCCACCACTTCATGCTTGGTTCTTTTTTGGCCGTCGGTCTCCCAGGTGTTCATCTTCAGGCGTCCTTCAACAAAAACGCTTCTTCCCTTGGCCAGGTACTCCGCACAATTCTCCGCCTGCTTGCCCCAGACCGTGATATCGACGAAACAGACTTCGTCTTTCCACTCATCGCCCTGCTTGTACTTGTGGTTCACAGCCAGGCCCAGGGTGGACACAGCCGCCCCGTTGGGAGTGTAACGCAATTCCGGATCGCGGGTTAAATTACCCATCAACATTATTTTGTTAAAAGAAGCCATGGATCATCCCTACTCGGTTCGTCAAGCTTGTTGAGTTTCGGTTTTTTCTTCCGTTTCGGTTTTTTCTTCCGTTTCGGCTTTGGCGGCTTCGGCGGGCTTTTCTTTTCCCGCTTCCTCAGAAGACTTTTCTTTTCCAGCTTCCTCAGAGGGTTTGTCGGTTTCCGCGCCCTCTTCGCCTCCAGCGCCCAGCGCCGCCTCCCATTCGCCCGCATCCAGACGGATGGTCATGTATTTGACGATCTGGTCGAAAAGCCTGTACTCGTTTTCGAGATCGACGATTCCCGCAGGGTCGCTGGTGTGTAAAATATTCAGATAATATCCGAAGCGATTTTTCTTGACCTTGTAGGCAAGGCGCTTTTTGCCCCAATGCTCGGCTTTAACGATTTCGCCTTTGAATTTAACAATGTCGGCGCCGATTTTTTCCAGGGCCTGGGCCACCTGGGCTTCTTCCAAATCGGGCTTGAGGATGAGAATGCTCTGGTAGGAATTCAATCCAAGACCTCCTCTTGAGTTTGAGTAGCCCCAGCTTTTCCGGCTGGAGCGAGGGGTTGATAATTTTTGCCGTAAATTTTTGCCAATCATGTCATAGTGATTGGACAATTGCAAGACCAATCGCCCCTACCAGGCTTTGTCCAAACCATGCCCGTCCGCCAAAAACCCATCCGCATCTATGGAGTCGGCGCCATAACGGGCGCCCTGGGCGCAATGGGTTTATTTCTGGGACTTGCGGCCTGCGACATGAACCTGCCCCAACGGCCTCCCGACCTGTTTTACAAGTTCCAAACCGTCCCTCTGGGAAAAGGTCCCATGGACCTGATCACCCTGGACCTGAACCGGGACGGGGCGCCCGACCTGGTTTCCGCCGACTCCATCAGCAATTCCTTAGCGGTCGTTTTAGGCAACGGAGACGGTTCCTTCAAGTCGCCCTATTCCATACCTGTGTTTAAAGAACCGACCGCCGTTGCGCATGGCGATATAAATGGAGACGGCAACCTCGATCTGATCGCCAACTCGCGCGGGGAAAATTGCCTGACCCTTTTATTGGGAGTCGGAGACGGCACGTTTCAAAGACCTCTCAAGCTAACCACTGGACGCGTTCCGCTCACCGTCGTTCTGGACGATTTCAACGGGGACAAGCGTCCAGATTTGGCGGTTACGTTGGCGTTTAACAAGCTGGAAATTTATTTGGGGAACGGACAGGCGAAGTTTAAAAAAGCAGGCGAATACACCACCGGGTCGCGTTCGTTTTCCGGAGTCGCCGAAGACTTCAATCAAGACGGGCACAAGGACCTGGCGCTGGCCGTGAACAGTTCCAACGCCAGTTCCGTCCGCGTGTTCCTCGGAGACGGGAAAGGCGCCTTCCAGCAAAGCCTACGGACTCTCAAGGGACTGCGTCCGTTGATGGTCGTCAAAAAGGATATGAACGGGGACGGAAAAATCGATTTGCTCGTCAGCGCGGGACATCAGGACAATCTTTTTGTTCTGCTTTCAAATGGAGACGGGACTTTTCAAAAAGAAATCCCCTTTGCCGGCGGCGGCGGACCCATGGCGCTGGCGGCGGAAGATTTCAATGCGGACGGGCGGATCGACGTCGCGGTCGCCAACTCCAGGGGCAGCGGATTTTCTATTGTGATCCGGAACCCGGACGGAGGATTCCATTTTCCCACCCGCGATTATGTGACGGGAGGAACTCCTCTGGCGCTGGTCTCGGCAGATTTTAACGGCGATGGGATGATGGACGTCGCCGTCTCCAGCCAAACAGACAGAACGCTGGAAGTTTACCTGCAACGCCGGATGTTTAAGCCTAAGAGTTAACTTGAAAATTCCGGCCGGGAGGGAAGTTTTTTCCAGCGGTTAAAATAAAACTCTATCTTCCCGTCGCGGGTAGGGTAAATTTTCTCATAGCTCTCTTCGCCGCTTAAACCGCGCTCTACCATAACGATTTTCTTATCGAGAAGACGGGTGGACTTGGGCACAAATAAAAAGGTATACGGCTGGTCCCGGGCAATGATCCTATGGATTTGCCGGGCGAGTTTTATCTGCTCGTTTTTATTATATTCGCGCCGGACACGCAAAATAAGACGGTCCACCTCCGCGTTCTTATAGCCCACGAAATTTAGTTGCCGGGGTTCGGTTTGACTGGAATGCCAAATCTGATAAAGGTCCGGATCGTTCCCCATGGACCACCCCAGAACCAGCGCGTCAAATTTATTGGCGTTCACAAAGTCCTTCAGGAACACCGCCCACTCAAATAATTGCGTGTTGCATTTTATGCCTATTTTTTCCCATCCGCTTTGCGCTATGGACAAAATATTCTTGCGGATCGGGTTGCCGTTGTTAGTGATGAGGTTGAACTCGAATACCTTGCCGTCTTTTTCCAGATAGCCGTCCCGGTTTTTTTCCCATCCCAACTCGTTCAGAATTTTCAAGGCTCCGGCGGGGTCGTAGGGAAGAGGCTGAACCGACGGGTCGTACCAATCAGTGATCTTTGGATACGGACCCGTAACTCGCTCTCCTTCGTCGTACATGACGTAACGAATGATCTTCTCCGCGTCGATCGCCATTCCCAAAGCCCTGCGCACTCCGGGATCGGCGAACAAAGGCTTCCGCAAGTTGTAGCCGATATAGTTGTACATGTAGCCGACGCTGGAGAAACTCTGAAATTTATCGTCGTTCTTCAAACGATCCACCTGATGCGGCTGAACCGGATAGTTGTCCACGGAGCCGGCGTAAAACTCCATTTCCTGAACGAGGGTATCGGGAATGATCCGCACGACAAATTCCTCGTACTCGGGAAGGGAGTCCCAATAGCGGTCGTTGCGTTTGAGTTTTATAATCTGATCCGCCAACCACTCATTGAAAATGAACGACCCCGTCCCCACGGGATGGCGGTTGAATTCGCTGTCGCGCATGGAAAAATTTTTGGGATCCGAGTTCTTGGCTTTCGCCTCGCGGGCCAAAACTTCGTCGTTTAAAAGATGCTCTGGCAAAATTCCCATGGCCCATGAGTTGAGCGCGGAAGAAAACAATTCCTTGTAGGTGATTTTAACTTTGTAAGGGCCTAGGATTTCAAAACTCTTGATCGGCTCGTAGTCGGAGGTCCGCGGCGAGGCGTTTTTCGGATTCATGATCGCCTGGTAGGTGAACAGCGCATCTCCGGAATCGAACTCGTGGCCGTCGTGAAAAAGAACGCCCCGGCGCAGGTCGAATTCTATGACGGGATTGTGTTCTTCAACAGCTAGAATTTTGCGGTTCCTCTTGGAGTGAGACTTTTGGAAAAATAGGTTTTGCTCCTTAGGGTTCTTTGCGCGCACGAATTTTCCCCAGGGAAATTTTTCAAAATAACCTTCGCCAAATTGTTTATGAAAGGGACCGAAAAAATCCTGATCAATTTCATCTAGCACAAACTTTAATCGGAGATACGGGTAGACCCGGACGGCTGCTTCTTGAGGTTGGCCGCCGGTTGGCGTGGCGACTTCGAGGACAGAATCGAAGGCTTCGGACGTTGCGGCCTCGACCGAACGAATATTTAAAAGCCACCTGGCGTCATTTGGAAAAGCATTTTTCAACCAGGCGGACCAGTCTTCAACCTCGGAAAGCTTGCGACCCTGGAATACGAAGTCCGGGTCGAGGGCGAGCCAGGCTTCTTCATATTGCCGCCACCCCGTCGCAAGCCTGGGGCGGTAATTTAAATCCGTGTCCAGGTCGATCAACCCGTCGAAAATTTTATCAACGATTTCGCCGCTGGCGCTGTCGGCGTGCAAAATGGGGTTTAGAATTTGCGCGTCGCCAATGGAGCTTTGAACAAAGCGCGCCAGCCGGGCTGGGTTCCCCGTCGCCTGGTTCTCATAGCTGGGAACCCAGAAGAACGACTGAACCAAAACCGCCGTCAGAACTAATGGGAAGTAAACAAGAAATCGTTTGATCGGCATGCGAAGGAATTAGGGGTCAAGATGGCGGCTTAACTATTGAAAGCGGCAATCGTCGCGCTCCATTTCCCTTTTTGGGGAAAAATAAAAATTAATGAAAATTGTCTTGACTTGACTTTTATTTATTTATACAACGATTAGAGTTATTTTGCTTATTTGGGGACGCAACCGGTTTCCCCTGTGAATTTAATTAAGTTCGAGGTTCTTGAATTAATTTTTATAAAACCCGTTTTAATAATATCCCAGTAAGTTTTAAATTAACACTTTTTAAAAGGATGGACCCATCATGGCTACAACTATTACAGACGAATGTATCAACTGTGGAGTTTGCGAACCTGAATGTCCCAACGGCGCCATTACCGAGGGCGAGGATTATTATGTAATCGACCCGGATCTTTGTACGGAATGCGTTGGGTTCCACGGCGAGGAAGCTTGCCAGGAAGTTTGCCCCGTCGACTGCTGTATTCCCGACGAGGAGAATGTAGAAACGGAAGAGGTATTATTGGAGAAGGCGAGTAAAATTCATCCCGACCAGGAATTCCCCGCTTTGGATGATTTGACCAACGAAACCTCTCCCATGAGAAATCCCGACCGCAAAAACGCAAACCTGTAAATCGGCTTTTACTTTAAGCAAGAGGGGTGAGTTCAATCGCGAACTTGCCCCTCTTTTTGTTTTAGGGTCGTAAAACTACTATCCCAATCGAAGACGCTTCCAAGTTTTTAAAGTAATTCCTTGAAATACCCAGAGTTTTGTTATAGACTGTTTTTTCGGTTTTTGTAAAAGTCTTTTCCCAGCCTTTGTTTATCCAAATAAAAATCGTTGCGGGGTGGAGCAGTCCGGTAGCTCGTTGGGCTCATAACCCAAAGGTCGCAGGTTCAAATCCTGTCCCCGCTACCAAATAAAAGAAGGGGTTCGTCGGCGTGTTCGACGGGCCCCTTTTTTTGTTTCCCCTTCCTGCCGTCATGATTCCCGATTCTCAACCTCTGGTCTACGATTGCTTCATTAAGCTGGACCTAACGCACAAACAC
>JAJDBB010000095.1 GCA_029261555.1 Nitrospinaceae bacterium
GTTACGGTCATTCTTCTTATCCTTGGGCGGGGGGAAGTTTTTTTGAGGAACCCAAGCGCTTGCCGACATTGAGCAACATCCCCAACAACAGGAACACGAATAGAACCCCATAGAGGATATATGTTTCGTCTGAGGGTTGCATTTATCTGGCCTCAATCAGGACAATATTGTTTCTCGATTCTGCAATAAACGTTTTCCTTGAAATACTTTCAATTGGGATTGTATCGATTTTACCCGCCTTCAGGGCTTTTTCCAACAACAATGCTGGAATGGCAAAATGTTGCGAAGCGTCTACCGGGAACGCGGCTTTGGCATGCTTCTCCAAGAGAACCATTCCCACAACTTCCTGCCGGGCGTTAAACAGGGGACTACCGCTATGTACTAGGTCAAGGGGCATCTTCAACTCAATCAGCATTGGTGCTATGCGGGCCGACCCTTCTATCAGAATATGCTGGTCTTCCATCGTGTTGGTCCACGGGTAGCCCAGTGTAAACACTTGCTCACCCTGAGGGCTCAATTCTTGAGTGCTGATCGACAGGGCAAGACGCTTTACTTTCGGCAATTCCTTCAGTTTCAAAATCGCCAGATTACTGGCAGGATCAGTAAACACCACCTCTGCGGAAATATCGTCTTCATTAGGGAATTTAACCTTCAAGGCTCCAGCTTCTTTCACCAGTTCGAGATAGGTGAATACATGCCGCCCCTCACCCACCAAAAACCCAGAGCCTAAGCGAGTCACCGTCATGTTGAAGGTCAGGACAGTCAACAGGAATCCGAGAAATAATAACGCAGCTACCACCTTGATAGTTTTACTCATTGAAAATTTTCCCGATGACCCAAAAATTAATTATAAAATGCCGGTAAAACTCAGTTATTCCCAAGATAAATTATTGAGAGGTAGGCATCTCTGCACATATTCTTTTATTTTAGGATCCGTAGTAACAATGATCAACGTCCAAGGGCAATCGCTGGAACTCAGACGGTGAAGTAGAGGATCCCGAATTTGTTTGGGAATTTCATGAAGAGCCCCATCTAGAATCAACAGAGACGGCCGGGTAATAATGGCTCTTGCCAATAACACCCTTAAGTTCTGGCTGGGAGTAAAACCTTTACTTCCTTCCTGAATGAGTGTTTCCAAACCAAGTGGCAGCTCTTCCAAGTCTTTATCCAATTGGGTTAATTCCAGCGCCCATAAAAAATCCTTGGACTCAATACTAGGACGGCCCATCGTTATATTTTCAGCAATTGTTCCTTCAAACAAGTTAAAGTCTCGTCCAAATACAATACCTCGCTCTGCTCCTATTTGATCAGGAGAAAGGCTTTTTATATCGACCCCGTTATAACGCACAACACTTTTTGGAAGTTGTTCCAACCCAGCCAAGGTCCTTGATAGACGGTGACGCTCCGTTTCTGTTGGGCTTATCAAGGCTAACTTTTCTCCAGGAGAGGCGTCAAAACCAAACTCTTTAGAAGATGGGTCAATGTCTTTCTCCCCGTTCCATCGACTAAATTTAAGGTTCAAACCCTCTGTATCTGACTTAGGGATAGAAATACCCAAACCTTCAGAAGTTCTATCTTTAGGAAGAGCAAACAGGTGATCCAGTTCTGTTAGGGACGTAAAAAAATAGTATATGACATAGAAACGTTTTACGACGGAACCAATTTTTAGCAGGAGACCTGCAATGATAACTTCTGCAGCCACAAGCTGGCCTAATGTCAACTCATCTTGACTGAGCAGCCATCCTGCAGTTCCAAGTAATCCTGTATGAAGAATCACCTGAAGGAAAAGTGAACCCATGTATTGACGAAGGAGAACACTGAATCGAGATTTCCTTGCCTCAACATAATCCGCAGCCAAACTATCAGCTTTACGCAGAATATAATCTGAGCAATTTGTGGCTTTGAATTGGAAAAAATTATCAGCGACTTCCTGAAACCAGTGAAATACTTCGTACTTTGCGTCCGACATATAAATTGTTCTACTCAAACCGCCCTTACCTAAAATCGCAATCATTAAGATTGAAAATACCAAAGCTATATCAAAGAAAATAAAGTAAGGGTGATACAACGCCAGCAAAATCATTCCAATCGATCCCCCAACCACTACATTGATCAGATCGATAAAAAGACCGGAAATAGCTCGTTGCAAAAACACAGTTTCAAAGAAACGATTGATATAATTGGAGCGAAAGGTATCTTCCTTAAATTGCGGTAAAACTCGCGCTAAGTATAAAACCATACGAACAAAGACTCGCCTCTCCATCACATCGGATGCATAGAATTGTAAAACTCTAAATATTCCAACAATCAATAGTATGCCCGCCATAATCCCGACCAGGGTAACTACCATCATAGGAGATACCGAGAACGCAAAGGTGTTCACTAATTCCTGAACTGTAAGAGGAATAATGAGTGAAAACAGGCCTACTGCAATCGCATAGGTGAAAACAGGCAAAATAATTGAGCGCTCCTGGTTTAAAAAGGAACCAAGAAGATCAAGGTTTTTTCTTAATGTAGGGACTGTTTGAGTCATGATTTTTATGAACCTTTCACCTTTTCCTCATTGGAACTGGAAGGTAATAATCCCTCTACCCACTCACCGGTCGACCATTGATAGAGTGCTTGTGCTTTTTGATAGTCGGCCATTGCTGTAATCCATTCCTTTGTAGCGCGTAAAACATTGCGCTCCCGCATATTGACAACGAGCAAACTGGTTGAACCAAGTTTGAATCGAGTCCGTTCTCCTCTCTCTAATTTTTTCGCTAGCAGAAGAGACTTTTTCGAAACCTTTATACGTTGTTCCGCTCTTGTTATTGCTGAATGAGCATTTTCCACATCCAAATCAACTTTTTTAAGTTGATAACGCTGGAGTAACCTGAGGCGTTGGGCTTTGCCTGTTTCCTGAAGAAGTTCTCCGCGTGCTTTACGTTGGTAAAATGGGAAGCTTAAGCGAACACCAAAGCGATATCCCAGTCCTAAAACAAATTCTCCAGGCTTTCTTGAAGGCTCAGCTTCAAGTGAAAGGTCAGGAAGTAAATTGTTTTCAGCAAGTTTTAAGTCAATCTGATTTAGTTCGGCCTCCAAACTCACCATTTTCAATTCTGGACGCGCATTGGCAGCGCGTTGCTTCCCTTTTTCTAAAGCATGTAACGAGTATATTTTTTGCGAAGGTGGAAATATGGGGGCCTTATAATTCTTTAGAGAATTTATTTGATCGTCTTCCCACAAGTATAGAGCGAGTCTTAATTTCTCCTCATCCACTTTACGTTCAGCCTTAATCAGCCCGTCTCTTCTTCGCTGGACCTCCTGGTTTCCTTCATCAACATCAAACATTGGAATGGCTCCAGCGGAACCTTGTTTCTCTAATTGAGAAAATCTCTCCTCTGCTACCGCAACAGCCTTTCTTTGAATTTCCATAAATTTCCAGGCCGCTACCCAATTCCAATACTGTGTTGCCGCTCCAAAATATAAATCTTGCCTCGTTTGTTGAACTTCTAAATTAGCTTGCTTCTCCGCCAGATTTGATTTTTTTAATTCTGCATGAGCAGGGTTTGTGTTTAATCCACGAAGGAGAGGAATTGCAATTCCTAATAAAGGTTGATTGGATCTGCCAATACCCATATCGGCAACCCTCACATCTCCAATTCCAGCTCGAAACCCTGCAAACCCTCTAACGCCTGACTTATGTCTCATTTCCACAAAAGTGTCATTAAAGCCTACGCTTTGAACCGAGCTCTGTTTGGCCAATCGTTCCAGTTCCCAGTCGTTGACAATAGTGGGTTCAAATTCTCCCAAAGCTTTCAACAGTTTTCCATTGGCCACCATTTTTTCCGTTTGACTTCCCTTTAATAGGGGGTGACCTTCTTCCACCCGTGTTAAAACGGATTGAAGTGTAAGAATGGAAGGTGACCCTAAATTCAAAGATATTTGAGCCGTATCTTTAGCGAATGAAGAGGTCCCGAAAACCAGAATCAACACCCCTATAATTGCACTTTGGTAAACCCTAATCATGCTTCCTCCCTCCGTCAAAATTTATTTACCCGGCCTTCCAGCTTTTGATAGAAAAACATTTTTCAGGGTTATATTTCCTGAATTGTAATCAGGAGGGAACAGATTAAAACGACGCCACATTTCATACCACAATGGAACGCGATTTAAGATTACCCAACCCTTTACTTGCGTCCCTTGTCGCACATGTAATTGAGGTGGCCATTTTTTACGATGGGTTTCAGGAGACACCCAAAAACGGAACTTGCCGTTTGCCGAAGCCGATTGATCAACAACTTGAACTCGACCATCATAAGTTCCAGCCATTAATTCCGGCCATGCAGGCAACGGAATTGCAGGAACCCCCTGAAAGAGTAATCGAACCGGTCTCCCTGTTTTCAAAAGAGGAGCATCAATGGCATTCGCCCACATTTCTATAGCTGGCGATGATTCTTTGGGAACTATAGTGAATAACAAGTCCCCAGGATGGACAATTTCACCCAGGCCGATGGGCGTCAAACGAACCACCGTCCCATCTACAGGTGCAATGATTTTACTTGCAATGCGTCTTTGACGCGCATTTGACCGAGTCAACGCCAAATCGGCTAATTCCTTTGCCCCCTTGGCAGCTTCCCCCATGGCAGCGGCTCGTTTCGATTTTGTATCCAACAACTGTTGCACCAATTCCGCGTCAATTTTTTCGCGCTTATGTTCCAAAGCCACCCGCGCCTCTTGCGTTTCACCTATTTCCGCTTCCATTCCCTTCAGGTTTGCATCGGCCTTTGTTGCCGTTTGAATCGCAAGTTCTAATTCACGCTTGGAAATCAATCCTTCGGCTTCTAAAGTTTTTGATCGCTGAAGATTTAACAAGGCTGTTTCTTTAGCAATTTTCGCTGAAACTTTTTTTTGCTTTGTGCTTAATGTTTTATTTTCGGCTTCTGATATTCTTGCCACCGCAGATGATGAGGCAGCCCGAGCTAAAGAAGTCATCTCTTCGAGGCGTTTATCCAAAATGGCTGCACGCTCTAAAGCAGTTTGCCGTTTTTGTTCTAGAGCTTTACGAGACTGATCTAATCGTTTAAGGAGATCCGGTGCCATAAACTTAGGATTAACATCTCCCAATTTTAAAACCAAGTCCCCTTTCTTGACTGAATCCCCTTCATGAATAAACCAGCGTTGGAGACTTCCATTAATTTGCGCATGAACCTCTTGTGAGCGTTCCATTGCTGAATAAGCCGAAAGTTTTCCCTGAACAGTTACCGTCTGGGTCCAAGGAACAAAAAACAAGGTTGCAAAAAAAACTATAAAAACAGTAAACCCGAACCATGCCCATCTATGCAATCGGCGAGGAACATTGACTAAATTTTGAGAATTTAACTCAATGTCATCAGGCAATAGGCTACCGGATAAGAAAGTCAGGCTCTCACCCGGCTTCACCGATCTTGAATTTTTAGTTAGACTGGTCTCATTCATAATTCACGCAACTCAAGCTTGAGATAAAAGTTTAATCCTCAATTAAATATGTGTTAACAGTCCTTTACGGTACATTTTGCTAATCTCATTAGGGTCGTTAGCCCTTATGGAACAACCTTTTATTTAGATTAATCCAGCCATTCCATTCTTCCCGTATCCAAACAAAAGAACCCTGCAACAATCTGTAGGGACCCGTTATTAATTTTTTCCCTAAACACCTCACTGAACCCAAAAATATCTTCTTTTGTCAGCCGTGTATGCATTTTGCAAACTGCATCGACAGATTTTTTCTGTGTGGCTTCGATGGCTGTTTCCAGTCCCTTTAACTGGCTAGGCTGGTATCCTAAAACTTTTTCACCATTCAGAGCTGCTTGGACCAACCTGCATTGCTGATGACCCATAACTACAATCAATGAAATGTTAAAATTTTGGACAGCATATTCAAGTCTCACAAGATTGACATTGTTAATAAGGTTACCCGCCGCCTGAACCACCAAAATGTCTCTTGAATCACAGTCAAAAATAACTTCAGGAGCTATCGGTGAATCAAAACATGCCACTACTGCGACAAAAGGCTTTTTCTTGCAAGCGACTTCAAATGACTGCTCGAGATTTCTGTTAAGTGAATTAGAAATTCGTGAAACATAACGTTGATTGCCTTCCTTCATCTTTTCCAAAAGTCCCATCAGGCGAATCTCCTATCTTTACTTACTGTTTTCACTTTTAAAATGTCTTAGCCTTTAACTTTTTGGACTAGGCATTCAGACTTGTTGCTTTTATGATCGCTCTGATTAATGTTTTGTAGGGTTAGAGGCTTTAAAATCATTTAAGTTCCTTAAATATTTTCATGCTATAGTTTAAATAAATTAAACTATTGAGCTTTTCATGATTTGGCTAAATTACCAGCGCTTAAAATACTTTCAGATGGTTGCACAGGAAGGAAGTATTGCCAGGGCTTCGGAAAAATTAAATTTGGGTCAACCTGCAATTAGCATTCAAATCAAACATCTGGAAGAGGAAGTGGGATGCGCCTTATTTGAGAGAAGAAACCGAAAACTTGTGTTAACCCAAGCTGGTCAGGTTGCTTTGGAATACGCCAATCAGATTTTTAGCCTGGGGAACGAATTGACAGAAGTATTACAGGCGGGTTCATTTTTGCGAAAGGTTCATTTAAATATTGGTGTGTTAGACAGCATCCCCAAAACGGTCATCCAATACTTGACCGATGCAGCTTTTTTATGGGGCCCCTGCACAGTAACTGTTTTGGAGGGTACAGGTGATTTGTTATTTCGTGAATTGCTGGCTCATAAAGTCGATCTCGTTGTGGCCGATTACCAGCCAGACGTTGGGGACTTTCGCCGTTTCTTTATTCGCTCATTAGGTCGCCACCCAATTTCCATTTTTGGAACTCGAAGTTTTCGCCGTTTAATAAAAGACTTCCCAGAATCCCTCCAAGGACAACCTTTTTTACTGCCAACATTCCATAGCAAACGTCGCCACGACCTGGACCACTATTTCAAGACCAACCAGATAAGCATTGAGGTGGTCATGGAAACTCAGGACACAAGTGTTCAGAAACTAATGGCTGTTCGAGGAATGGGGCTTGTAGCTCTACCGAGGTTTGCGGGTCAGTCTTTTACCAAAGGAAAAAAAATGCTGGAACTTGGAAGCCTGGAGGGAGTCTATGAAGATTTATATTTAGTATCTTCTCCCCGCACGATTACCAATCCCTTAGCCGATCACCTAATGAATTGTAAGCTTCTTGATTTTGAATAAAATATAAAGTCCTACCTCCATTTAGAGGCTTTTCTCTCTATAGGACCAGCAACTCCTTCCTGAAGGACTGTGCGGTCTTCTGTAATTACACTAATTACACTTTAATCTTTTGATCCATATTCGCCTGATTTGTTGGGAGAGTTAAGAGGCTACTTGGTGTCGTAGTTTTTCTCCCACACCGGTGTTAAATTCTCGGCCAAAACCTTCATGCCTCGAAGGGGTAAAACATGAGTTCATTTGCTATGGGCTGTCACTCCACGTGCCCATTCTTCGTCCGTGGCAGGATGCCCTGGATAGTTGTCTGCTTTCAAACCGAGTGCTTTCCAAAACTCGGGGCTTTCTTGAATAGCTGGAAGGGTTCTGTATTTATCTTTCAAAAATTTAAGATCGGCCTTTTCAAAAACTTTTGGCCAATCTACTTTTATCGGTGCCCCCAGTCTTCTCGTGTTTCCGTTGTGTCAATTGAATCTATTAGGTCGGCCACCCCGGTGGAAACTCCTTGTCCAGTGTTGCTAAATGAAAAATAATCTGATCTTTCTTCTTTGGATTTTTAGCTAGCCAAAATAAAAAACTATTTATGTCAACATCAACATGGGAAGAAATTCCGCTCTTTAAAAATCCAAAGTCATCAAAACAAGATATTTCACCCTCAAATAATGCTTCATCAATGATGTTAAAAATAAGTGATTGAGTGTGGTTTTTATCAGGGTCGCTCTCGTAATCACCGAATAAAGTCCGAACGATATCTTGGAACCGGATTATTTCGGGTTGATAATAAAATGGTTCATCATCGAACTCATTTCCCATAATCGTTTCCTCACTAAACTTCTTCAATTGATATCAACAGGGCAACCACGTGAAGGTTTCCGGTCTTTCGAATAGCATATCCTGGAACTGCATTAATTTAGCTTCTGAAACGGTAATATCTTTGCCTTTTCTCCTTTTATAGCACTTCGCAGTTTCCCATTCCAGGCGAGCATTGCTTGTTTTTTTTCGGAATCGTAAGTGTGGCGATCATAAATGGCCGTGATTTCGGAGTCCGCATGATTCAGAATCTTCTTTACTGTCAATCGCGGGATGCCTATTCCAGTTATCAAGCTTGCTGCTGTTCTACGTAAATCGTGTGGCGTGAAATGCCCTATCTCAAAAGTTTGTAAACTTTTCCGAACAGCATGGTCAACAGCGGGACCTGTGAGCGGATGAAGTCCAGGGGTTCTGGCAAAACCCTTTTTTTTTTGGGCCGAAAGGTGATGGGAATACCCATTTTGAATCCTTGGAGGCTTGTTTTGCCTCTGCAAGAATTTCGAGAGCAAGCGGCGACAAAGGAACGCGGTGCGCTTTCTTGTTTTTTGTTTTCCCCCCTGGCAATTCCCACCAACCCGCGTCGAGATCAAACTCGCTCCATTCAGAATTCAAAACTTCTCCTTTTCGCTGTGCTGAGACCAGCAGGAATTTTAAGGCCAGTTTCATTTCTGGAACCATAGATACCTTGGAATCTGGCTCTAATCCGGTCCACAAGGCTTTTATTTCATCTTCGGATAGAACTCGTTCTCGGCTCTTTTCTTTAGTCGGTGCTTGAATGCGAACGCACGGCGAGGACCCTAGAATATCTCTATCCACACTGAAATTGAACATCCGTCGAACGACGGCCAAAGTTCTGTTTGCGGCCACAGGGGAGCCGCGATCGACAATCTGATCCAAAAGCAAAACGACATCCCGGCGCGTGATATCCTTTGCTTTACGCCGCCCCCAGGCAGAGACGACATCTTTTTGCAGGATTCGCATGTCCTCTTTGTATGATTTTTCAGCTTTGCGTGGTTTTGCCCATTTCTCTAGATATTCATCCGAGAGATCCTTGACCGTAAAGGCTGTTTTATCGGCCCATAGAATTTCCCTTTTCTCCGCTCCAGGGTCAGTACCCGACTCGACCTGTTCTTTTAATTTAGCGGCCATAGCTCGGGCCTGAGTAAGACTTGCTTTTGGATAAGGGCCGATAGTGAATATTCGGTTCTTACCATCGAAACGATATTCGAAAAAAAAGGTCCGTCGCCCAGAGGGTTCCACGCGGATGCCGAACCCCCTGCCGCCATCTTCGAAGAGAATGTACCGCTTGTCCTTTGCCTTCAGTCCGTTCAATTGGAATTTTGTGAATTTTTTGCCCATAAGGTATCTGCCTATATAAGTTTCTAACGTATAGGCATTATGGCTGAAATCATCTGACTCGCAAGGAATTACCCGACTCGCTTCGATGTCTAAAAATAGAGTAAAATTGATGATTTATAAGGAGTAGGGTAGGGGTTGACGCTATATTTAAATGAGTTTAATTTAATGGATGGTCTGACTCTTAATCAGTAGGTCCTCGGTTCGACCCCGAGACGACCCACCAACTAAGCTAATGGGTTGTGTCCATACGGCACAGGCCATGGCTGGTTCGTCGATGAGACGCCGGAAGCCAATGAAGAATTCATTTTAAGCCGCAACGGTTGGGTGGCGAAACCCAATAGCGATGCGTATGGCAAAATGGATCTGCTGACGGCGGTCAGCCATGAGATAGGCCATTATCTGGGACTGGATCATGATGATGAGACCCCTAACTTCTCGGTGATGAGCGATACCCTGTAGTCGGGTTCCCGGTATGTGGGTGGAAGATATCTACCGGCTTATGGAAAAAGATACCCTTCTGAGCAGTGCATTCTTCGCGGTGGGTTCGTCCTTCATGGAAGAGGCGTTGGACTTGACGGGTGAGTCGGAGGATGAAGATGTGTACACCCTGCTGAATCTGGACGACACTAACGGCCAGAATGGTTCCAGAATCAACTGGAATGGTCGATACACCTATTAAAATTGCAGGAACCAAAAACTTTTTTGGCCACTAGCTGGAAAATAACCACAATTCTCCACAGCGACAGACAGTAAAGGTTGGAAATATTAGGCTCCAGAAAAAACAGCTTTAAAACGGATTAAGAGTGTATGTCTTTCACCCGCCTGAATTTTTCAAGGACGGGGGATTTGATTTTCCAATTTTTTGAATCTTCGTTTTCGCCACAAAAAAATAACCAAAAACATCCCCGGTAGCATCACCCCCCAAATAATAATCGTGGCGATCAAAAGCAATTGGTCTCCCACAGGTTCGGCGTCTCCTGGTTGCTTTGCTAAGCCTTGAGCGGTGGTTTGGGCCGGAAGGTTGTACGAATCCACCAGGATGGATGATATCAAACCATGAATTTGAGGTGGTTTAGGTTGTTTGTTGGCTAAGGCATCTAGATAAGTAATTACCTTCTTTTGATAGGATTCCGGAGTGAGGGATAATATTTTCATCTCAATCCGATCCGTAATATTCTGCAAAATCATTTGGAGATAGGGGAAATGCATGGTGACGTTAATCTTCCCATTTGTGACTTGACTGGCATCCACTTCCATTAGCAAGTTTATTCTTTTCTTTTCCGCTAACAAAACCAGATCATATGACATTTGGTAATGAAAAACATTTTCCACTCTTTTGAGAAACTTTAGTTGCGTATTTTTAAACTCGATGGTGTGCAGGTCCCGAATGATGATCCGCCCGGAATTGCTTGATCGAATGCCATTATTTTCAAGGGCTGCGACCAATATGGGGGGGTACTCTAATATTTCAAGGTGCCGTTCGACTCCGGGGACGACTTGAACCTGAAATTCGAATACACCAGAAGATTTGCTGTTTTCTGCCAGGGTTGTATTTGGGAAATACAGCCCAAGGCATAATAAAAGCAATAGAAGTAAAACCAGGTAACCTGATTTTGAAGGATGTAACATTTTTATGGATGCTCAAAGTTAAAATTATTCGAATGATAGGGGCGTCGCCAAGCACCAAATTCACCTGCGATCCAGAAAGGGAAAATCAGCAACCCACTGATATATAGCGAATAATACATCCGTTCATCAAGATCACCCATGTAAATCGCTACATAAGATAAAGCCGCCCACCGGGTCAGAGAAAATGCTACTAAAATAATCGTCAGCCATTTCAGTGGAGTGATGGGCTGGCCATCATACCAAGCCAATCTAAATAGAAAAATGCAAAGCCCAAGAATTAATAGGGCCGGCCCAAGTATCTCAAAGGCACTGGTGAGGATTTTCTTAAATGGGCCAAAGACGCTCTGTTGGATGGGAAGGCAAGCTGGGCCCATTGCGGGTGTGCAATTATCGGCATGGGTGTCGGAAGTGATTACCTGAAACATGCGTAAATAGTCTTTTGGAACATGCTCTGTTCTGGGGCGGCCCTCAGGGAGAATCAAAGTAGGTTTGAAAATACTACCGACAGCACGGATGGCTTCTTGCGCCAGCGCTCGGGTCCAACGAAACTCAAAGGGCGGGAAAAACCCGGAGTCGAGTTTTCCGCATGTAAGCTTTCCTGTCTGACAAGCGGCTAATATGGCCGTACTCAATTGACGAAAATAGGCCTGAGATTGGGTCGGGCCGAGAGTCTCTTCAAAAACGGCCCCTTTTATCCAAAACACCATATGACCGTTATTCCATTCAGTGCAAAGCCCAAACCGGGTACAAGGATAGGTCCCGGGTCCGGGCCTCGGGAGCCTATCGATCATCGGTGCTGCCTCCGGCACGGCTGTTCTAATGCTTGCCAGCCTGTCTTGCGAGACCCAAACATACCGGTTATCCCTTTTGGATTCTACGCTCCTAATGACTCTTATCAGTTTTGGAAATTCACCCTCAGTCAAGTCGTGGATTAATCTAAGGCCGTAATGTTTTTCCGAAAAGGACCGCGCAGAGGTATTCCCAATCCAAGTCAATATAAAAGGAAGAAGAATGAAAGTCAGAAGCCGGATCGCCCCGGACAGGGATTTTACCGAGTGGCGAATTTTGCCATTTGAAATAACCAAACACATGAGAATAAAAACCGGAAGGTAAAGCAGAACGCCATCTTCCCGGACAAGTAGCCCAAATGCAAACGCTACGGATAATACCCCCATATGAATGAAAGATAATTTATCTTTATGTAATTCCTGCAGGATGAAAAGAATAGCCCCTAAAATAAAAATAAATAAAGAAATCGAAAGAGGCGCTCGTATAATTCTGTACCATTCGATGCTCAGGGTGATCGGATTTAAAAGATAAAGGGTGAATACGATGATGAGTAATGGCTTGTTAGGTATTTCCCTTTTGATGGCAGATAGAAAATAAACACCTGCACAACAATAAAGTAGAAGGATATTTTCGAGATAGGATAGACCAGTCAGGGTTTGGGCCGCCAGAAAAAAAGAAAACCCCGGCAATTTGACCAAAATGGGATTTGAGTATGCTCCGAACGTGCCATCCATTAATAGGTGAAACGCGCGACTGATATACAAGGCATCATCATGGATCAAAAATTTTTTATAAACTTCCATGTCCCAGGTGAGGAGGAAACGAAAGCCGATCAAGACAAAGATGGTCACCCAAAACCAAACTTCATTTGATACCCTAAAATTCAAGGTTAGGGGCATCTTTTTTGGGGATTGTGTTGGGGATTGTGGTTGAGTTTCTATCAGGGGCATGTAGGGTACGGAGGTTTTTTTAAAAAGTATAAAATTGCATTAATCGCTCTCTTAGGAAAAAGGAGAGAGCAGAGCTTCAGGACAGTTATTCTATCATGAAAAGCAAACTATTTTTGAGTCAGGTTTGGGTCGGGATTTTGCCCTGTTGTGTTTTCCAGCGGCTTCTTCCCAAAAAACTACTTCTTGATCTAAATAGTCTGAGATTTCCCATATGAACATCAAAATTCATAGAAAGCCGTTCTGACAAGGTAAATCTTCTATTGAGATCAAAAATTTTCATTGAATTTGTTCCGGGGTTAAGGTTACTTCGTACCTGATATGCTCTGCATAGGGTCCCAGTCCGAGTTGATGATCGCAGGAGTGATGAATAGATCATAGATATCTGTTTCGCTAAGCTCTTTTTCGGCCTGATGGGATTGGGATTCCTGACGGATATCGTGCAGATCCGGATTGACCGAAGCAAAGCGTTCTTTTATTTATTTGCCTCGCTGATTCTTGGGGGCCTGTGCAACTTCATCGCCATGGGACAGATGAAGGTGTTGAATTTTTTTATCGGTTAAGAGTTCCAAACTGCTGGTGGTTTTATCAGGAGTGCACATTCTGTTTATATAATGAGTATATTTTTCACGGTATCCGGGATAAAAGGGACGCTCATTTTAGGAGGGGTGACGGGGAGGACAAAGGAGAATGGAAAGGGAGGTTATATTGACTCCGCCTTGGGAGCATGCTAATTTACGTTCCATTAATAATGGGATAATTAAAAAGGTGGGCCGTTAGCTCAACTGGTAGAGCAACTGACTCTTAATCAGTAGGTCCTCGGTTCGACCCCGAGACGGCCCACCAATTATATAGGGACTTATGGATTGCCTCCATAGGTCCTTTTTCTTTGGGCTAGCAGTGGGGTTAGCGTTGAGTGCCTTTTCTCTTTAAGTGTTTTATCCATTCTAAGGTTTTTCTTCCAAAATTGAACCGTTTGATAAATATTTTTCAATCGACTATCCTGAATTAAGTATCTGAATAATATTTAATCTTCCGCCGCGATTCAATGTAAATAAAAATGGATAAATTGAAGTCGATTATTCCCGCAGATGTATTGGCAGTGACCCAGGACCGGGTTGTTCGAAACGCCGCTTCCGGGGATTATTATTTCCTGAAGCAGGGCGGTGGCGTCACTCTCGGGGATTCTCCCAGGGGCCGGTTCGTTTACGGATTTGATGGCTTCACCTTATGGTGCCAGGCCGATGGCTATATCTATGCATCCAATGGACTGCATCAGCTGTTCTCCGTCACCAAAGAGGGGGATGAACCCTCGATCGCCTTTTTTCTCGACGTGGGAGGTAAGGTTGTCTCTCTATTGCCGGTCCCTTTTCTGGCCGACGGTGCGCAACGTTACACGGTGTCCGCCATCCATGCGACCTACTATTTTACGGAATGGGAGGATATCACCACCACCGTACGTGTGACGACCAGCCCCACGAATCAATTGCTTTTTTCGTTGTTCGTTTCATCCAAGAAACCTCGTCAAAATTGCCGCCTGTTAACCTATTGTTCGCCGTATGAAAAAAACGAATTGGGGAAATCGGATGAAGATCGCTGGTTTCTGACTACCAAAGCAACCAACCGGATCAAGCCGGACGGAAAATCGAGACTCCTGTTTCCTCCTTGTTCTGTCACCGTCTTCGAAGATCCAGATCGATTCACATCGCTCACGCATCAATCTCTTCTCCGCGGGGCCTGTGTTTGGACTCCCGGAATCAAATTTCAGGGATATGAAAATACCACCTCACGAAAAGAGTTTGTCGGCGGTACGAACAGAAATTTGAATAATCCCGTTGCTTTTGAGAGGCTGCATTTCCCCAAGCAACGGTCTGAAACGGTCTTTAATGATAAGGGAATATTTGCCAATGCGTTTTTTTTTGGGGCCGAGGAAAACTCAACCCTGCGCCTTGATTACATCTACCAGAGTGTATCTAACCCAAAGGATTTGAAAAAACTCGCCAGTGAGCCAGTAACTACTGTGCTTGTGGATACGGCTGTGCAGGAAGTTGCGGATGAAAACACGAAACATCTGAGTTCTCTGAAAATAGAAGGCTCATTTGATCAAAAGGACTGCGAAATCGATGCTCAGGATTTTTTTCCATTTTTAATCTCTCTTCAACATCAGGTGGCCATCTGCTCCAAAATTAAAGGCTACATGCAATTGGCTCAACGATCGTTGGTGGGTGTCAGGGACGTGTTTCAGGCTTTGGAGGCTTATCTCTATTTTGCTCCGGAAAAAGCCAAAGAAAAAATACTCGAGGCGCTGGGTTATACCTGCTTGAGCGGCCGGAGCCTGCGGCAGTATCTGCCCGGGAGCCCGATTGCCGACACGCGGGAATTTATCGACCAAGGGCTCTGGGTGATCAAAACAATCGTTGAGTATGTCAAAGCAACCGGCGATCAATCCATTCTTACCGAAGAAGTGGGCTACCATGAAATCGTAGAAGACAGCCCTTATATAGGGGCGGTCCGGCCCATTGAAACCCGTGAGACCGTGCTCCTGCACCTGTTTCGAATACTGGGATATCTTGTCGGGAGTATCAATCCAAAGACCCATTTGTTGATGGCCTTGTATGGAGACTGGAATGATGCCCTGGACGGCTTGGGTTTTACTGATAAAAAAGGCAGGAAGTTTGGGACAGGCACCACTGTTATGGGAAGCTTGCAGTTGTACCAAAACTGCAAGGACATGATTGAACTGCTGAATTTTCTCGACTTGCAAGAGAATCATAAGGAAGAAATCGAACTCTATCAAAAAGCAAAAGATAATCTTTATTCGGGTCTGGTAAACCATGCGATCCTGGCTTCTGGTGGCGCAACAAGAGTCGCTCATGGTTTTGGAGACGAAGCAAAATATACCGTAGGAGGACCCAAGGATCCTGATGGAGCTTCCCGCTATGGATTGACGAGTAACGCTTACTGGATCATCAGCGGCATTCACCATGATGCAAAAATGAAACAGGGTCTCGATCTGTTGCCTTCCATTTTGTCGGTTTATGAGCAATTGGATGATAAATACGGGTTGAGAACTTTTTATCCGGCCTTTGACCGGGGAACAGAACATTGGTTTGGCCGGATCCCCAGGCTTCCTGAAGGCACAGCGGAAAATGGAGCGACTTATAATCACGCGACCCTGTTCGGCATTTGGTCTCTGTTTCAGGCGGGTCAGTCCCAAGCCGCATGGAAGCAATTGGAAAAACTGTTGCCGTTTACCTCCATTCATAACAACTACAATCTCACGCCTTTCGTTATTCCCAATTCATACATTCATAATATTGAAAAAGGACTCGATGGAGAGTCTATGAACGATTGGCAGACGGGGAGCTCCAATGTCCTGCTTAAAATCCTGATCTGGTATGTCTTCGGGTTTCGACCGGAATTGAACCACTTGATAATACAGCCCGATCCCCGGAGTCCCCTGACCCAATTCCGCTACAGTGGAACTTACCAGAATAAAAAGATTGTCATAAGTTACCAGAAAACTTCCGCAGTCAATGAGCGGAGTATCCAATTCAACAAAAAACCTCTCAAGCTGTTTAAGGATAACGAATTGAACGCATGGGTGGCCGATCTTCCTTGCCAAAAACTTGGGAAAGAAAATCAGATCAAAATTTCCGACCCCCTACCTATGGATTATAAGCGTGAATAACATTCAAGCCCCACTCCCACAACTCAATGTCTACCTGGACGGTACAGGACAGTGGACTTTTGCTGTCTTCGTGATCCTCCTGTTGGCTTACTCCTATTACCGTTGGAGAATAGGTGAAAAAACAAAAAACGAATCTTACTCCGTTGCCGATGAGACCAAGCGCTTCACCTGGTTCGTCGCGGGAGGAGCTATCATCGCGACCATGTTTGCCAGCGATACTCCTTTTGTTGTGGGTGATTTTATTCGCTCCAAGGGAGGAGTGGGTTGGAACTGGTTCTGGCAAAGTGGGTTGATTGCGTTCTCACTCGGAACATTCCTCTATGCAGAAATATGGGTGCGATTGAGATTGTACGCGGACGCCGCACTGCCCTTGCTTCGTTTCGGAGGGAGGCGCGCAAAGATTCTTATGGTGATGCAAAGCCTGGTGGAATTGCTCGCCAGAAACAATGCGGTGATGGGAACGGTTTGCAAGGCCATGGTCATGGTGGTCCTGTTAGGATTTAACATTTCCGGGGTTTACTTTACATTTGAAGGAATCGACCTGTTTCCGCATTTTCTGCCTCACGGAGAATCGTACCCTGCCAATGCGTCACTGACATTCGCGCCGGAGCCTTTCATTTTCTTTGTGATGCTCGCGCCCGTTGTTGTGTTCAGTCTCTTCTCGGGCTTCCGTGGAATGGTTCTGGCCGACAACGCTCAAATTATTCTTGCGGCTCTTATGTTTTTCGGAGCCATGATTAACATATGGAGTGATTACGGAATTGCAGGAACCGTCGATAAGGGCCAGGAAGTACTCGCCAGCGGAAAAACAAGAAACTCTCTGGTGAAAGTCGACCAATCCCTGTTTGCCCGAAGTATCGCCAGGCCCGATCAATTGGTGCGTGAGGGTATTCTGATAGAAACCTCCCATTTGCCCGGTGAATATGTTTTCAGCCCGGATATTACGGGACTGAACCGGGAAGTCATCTTGTTGTCGGTCAATAACGACAAGGAAGACCCCTTTTACCGGCTTTGGGAATTAAACTTTATACCCAAATCCTGGAGATTTAAAAATCAGGAAACGATCGATCAACTGATATCCGTAGGACTTCTGGATGCGCAGTTGTTCCCTCCGAAACATATAACGGATATCAACGCCTACATTCTGGAACTCGATAAACACAACATTGAAAAAACGGAAATATGCGCTTATCTAACCGGACAACGCGTCACCCACCCGGAGACCATGGGCAGTTTGATGCTCCATTATCCCTTCTCCAGTGATCTGGTTTACACGTTGGTGGGACTCTTCGCCCTGCTCGGTCTCCAGCCGATTTTAGGATCCTTCATCGGTGGATACGCAGTCCAAAGACTCAAGGATTGTAAAAATGAGTTCCACGCGGTCGGCGCAGGATTGTTCCATTCGACATTCTCATTTGCTATCAGGTATCACCCCTGGACGGTGCTCGGAATCGCATCTCTGTTCCTGGTTCCTTCCATATATTCATATGGGGTCCATTTGAATGGAGAGGCGGGCGTCGCGATTGCCGGATTTCTTATTTTTGGGACAGGATTCTTTGGAGGGGCGTTCATTTCTGTTGCCTACGGAGCCTATATGTCGACCATGACCAGCCAATTGTTTCATGGCGGTTCTTATATTCTCGAATTATGGACAGCCGCCAGAAAAAAGAAAGCCTCTCCTTTTGAAGAATTTGTGGTCGGGAAAGTCGCCATCGTTATTCTGATTTCCCTTTTACTCTATTACGTTATGAACGTGGACAACCTGTTGGCCGGTTGGGAGCTGGCGATCGAACTAATGGCCGGGGCCGGTCTTCCCACCGTATTCATGTTCTGGTATTGGAGAATTAATTGTTATTCGATTTTGACCGGAGTCGTCGGGTCTCTGGTCGCTTACGTTCTGCTACATGGGTTCGGTCCGATAGACGCTTTGGTGGCCTGGTTGTGGTCACTCCAGAGCATATGGGATTTCGAATTGATCTACGGCGTTAAAATTTTTCATTATATTTCGGCGTATTTTTTTGGAGACACCTGGTATTTGGAGGAAGAATCTTTCCGGCTTATTATCAGTGTCCTTATGGTAATGCCCCTGTGGATCATTGTGACCTTCCTGACCGATCCGGAGCCACCGGAAGTGAGAAGGCGGTTTTTTGCCCGGGCCCTGCCTTTCGGTTGGTGGCCGGAAGAGGTGAAGTACTTCAATTACCAAAAGCATCACATCATTTTCCCCTGGAGTAGGCTGGCCTGTGCCGTTACCACCTCCCTGGCTGGAATTCTGCTGATCGTCGGGTTCACCAAGATTGTTTTTGGAGAGGCGATTGGTTGGGTCTATATCCCACCGGCTCTGCTATTGGGCTTCCTGATCTTTAAAATAATGAGGAAAATTAATTTCACGAGACCCCCGGTTCCCAAAGAACTGTATGACGCCGTGTTCAAGGATTATGAGTACATTGAAATATTTGCGGAGACCGCGAGAGAAAAAAACAGGGCAAGTTAAATTGTTCCGGTGGCGAGCAAGGAACCCGGTGTCGTCGGGGCGATGGCGAGGATACGATATCCGGTCGATTCCTAATTAAAGGGCGGGGTCGTTCGGCGTTCCATTTCCTCTTCCGTCAAGTCCATTCTTCCCTTTAAAAAGAGAAGCTTGTTTTCGGCAATGGCTACGGCTTGCTGGTTACCGGTTTGTTTTCCGAGTTGCAGGGAGAGGGCTATTTCTTGAAGGGACTTTTCCCATTGTTTCATGTGCTCATAGACACTGGCCAGGTTGAGGTGCGCCTGCAGGTGATCGGGATTCAGGGCAATCACTTTGCGGTAATGCTCCGCTGTTTCCGGTAGTTTTTGGAGATACCAGTACTCCAGCGCAATTTTAAAATGAATCTCGGGATCGGTGGGTTTCAATGCCGCCGCTTTTTTGTATTCTAAAATGGCCAGCTCATTTTTTCTTGATTTGCCATAAGCAGAGGCCAATCCCAGTCGCGCGTCAAGATGGTTGGGGTCAATGTTCAGCGCCTGTTGATAGGCGTCTATTGCTTCTTTGCGCTGGTCCCATTCCTGATAAACCGCTCCCATCCGATAATAAGCCGGAATGAACTTGGGGTCGATTTCCAGGGCCTTGTTGAGTATTTCAGTCGCTTCTTCGAATGCGCCGATTTCCTGCTTTTGAAAAGCACGCTGGGTCAGCTCTTGCGGGTCGGTGATGCCGCTGGGGATTACGGGATCTTCAGCGCTTCGCTCGCATCCTGACAGGATCAGAACAAACCCTGAAAAAAGAATCAGGATCAATAAAGAATTTAATACCGGTAATTTTCTTTTCATTCGCATCACGTGTTTTCAGATACAGAAATCCCGCCGACTCTCAAGCGGGTCTTCTCTTCGCTTGAGCCCCCTAAGTTGAATGCTGTCATTATATACAATATTCTGACGGACTATTATCGGAAAACCTTTTGTCGGTAGCAATCCTTTCCTGGCACTCTCTCTGATCGACTGCCACCAAGTTTCAAAAAAGCCGCAAAAAATACTTCCCCTCTCCCTCGGACTCCTTATACTACTACTATCGGTTGTTTCAAGTAGTGTGTTCACCCGTCAGGTCTTACTGTAAATGGGAGGTTGGAATGAGCCGAGCCATGAAGTTTACGCATCTGGATACGAAAGACGTGGAGACCACCGAATCGTATTTCTTCGATCAGTATTTAGGCGCCCGTATCGACAGCGGGAACGAATCGAATGAAGGCTACGATCTTATCCTCGAGCTGGGACGGGATGAGGATTGGTACGACCACAACTGGTCGGCGGTCAAACAAAACGACTTGAAATACGATGAGGACGTGAACCAGTACATCATCCTCACTCTGGCGGACTTGGCGAACCCCCAGTCCCTTAGTTTGATCAACAAATATCTGGTGAACCTTGACTCGGACATCGGACAAGAGGCTGTCAGTTTTGATGATTGTGCTAAAAAGTATCTTGCCTACAAGGTCAACGCCGATTTTCTGCTCCTCAACCTGGGTTTATTAAACCCTGATTCCAACCTGATGGGTGACGCTTATTTCGACAAGGGCGAGACCTACTATTATTCCGCCGCCGCCAGCTTGAAGGCGATCAAGGGCGGGCGGTCCGGGTTGTCGGACGTGATGGAAAAACTTTCTGAGCGGTTCGGAAAGTATGTCGAGATATTGCGAGCCATGAAAAACCGGCACGAAAATTATTTTAGTTTTCATATCCAGATTCCAGATTCAGAATTGAAACGATTTGAGCATGAATTATCTGTAGAGGCGGCCAAACGTCACCCCCCCCCGTCGTCTTGAATATCCCTCAGGAATTCTTTTTCTCGATCAACGCAAAGAGCGATACAGCATGTACCTCCCTACCCGCGTTATCCATGACCCCATCTCTACGGGGTTGGCATGTTGACGGGAAAGACTTTATTTTTCGTAAGTGATTTTGAAATCACAGGTGAAACCCCCCTACTTACTTTTCCTGCCTTGCTATCGGAAGACACCCCTCAGTGTTGTTGAAAAACGACCGGATTAACATTATTGAGTCAACTTTTGTGCCCACATGTATAAAAATCTAAACATAGAATGCCTATGTAATTATTCTGATGAAGGAGTCAAGCAAGTAAGGGGATATATATCAAAGGCTTATATTTCTTAAAAAACCCTGAGAGGTTGGCATATGGCTTGCAATTAAACAGGGTAAATAGAAGGATTTTTGATTGTAAACCTTAGAGCCGAAATTTGGAGACGCCGTACGGAAGGGTCTCGAATCTGTTGGCCCCCAGGAGTTATTAAATGGACAGTTTGAATTCAAGCTTAAAAGGATGGATGTTTTTTCCCAATCAGCCTGGAGTTTCCTTGTTGATCCTGGTGATTTTGCTGATGGCAGGCTTGTATATGATGCGGTCATCCATTCACTACATAATCACCCAGCTGATGACCATGATCTATTCGATGTTTCGTATTGCTTCACGGTCTTTAGGGCAAGGTGCGGTGAGGTTGAAGGCTCGCAATAGAGATGTTCTTATGCAGTTGGGTAAGGAAGAAGTGGAGGGGAAAATTGAACGCGAATTTTTCCGCGTTAACGAAATGGTGGAACGTGATCTGGGGAAATACCCTGCTCTCCAACGGTTAATGTCCGATCAGATTTCGCATATTGATGACGACTATAAGAAGAGCGGTCAAGTATCACCGCCTCCGCCGGAATGGGTGGAAGCCGTGGAATCGGTGGCCAAGCTGAAAGTGAATCACAAAAGTAATCCCCTCACAGCCAATATTCTGAGCAGTATCCACGACGCGTCTGAAAGGCATCAAAAGCAGGTGATGCAAGAATTCCGTCAGTCGGTGGCGCAACGGCATAAGCTGTTGCAAGGGATGCGTCCTTACTGGAGACGCTTGACGAACACCATCGAGGAAACCGGAAAGACTGTTCGTCGGTTGATTGACCGTTCCACAGAAATTGATAAGCATATGGAGAAATACGAAGAGATTCTGAGTGGATCGAAATCGGCGGAGCGTTCGCTCAAATCGTCCGCAGCGATCTATTTTTCCTATTCTCTGCTGGCGGTTTTGGTTGCCATTGGCGGCGTCATCATCAACTTTAATCTGATTGCTCTGCCGATGTCCGAAATGGTTGGTGCCACGGCGAGCATCGGATCATTTAAAGTTTCTGAATTTGCCGCCATGGTTATCATTCTAGTCGAGATTTTTCTAGGAATTTTTATGATGGAAGCATTGCGGTTCACTCACATGTTTCCGGTGATTGGAGCCTTGGATGACAAGCTGAGAGTTCGCATGGCCTGGATTTCCTTCTCCTTTCTGTTGACACTGGCCTGCGTCGAAGCGGCCCTGGCTTTCATGCGTGACCACATCGCGGCAGATTTGAGCGCCCTGCGCCATTCTCTGACGGCCGGCGGCGTGCAGCAAGTCGTGGAAGTGGCTGGAATCAACAAGTGGATTCCCATGCTGGGTCAAATGGTATTGGGATTTATTCTGCCCTTCGCCCTGGCTTTGGTGGCGATCCCTTTAGAGTCTTTGGGGCATTCGGCAAGAATCGTTATTGGCGAATTGATGGTCATACTCTTCCAGGGAAGCGCAATGACTTTGCGTACAGTAGGAATTGGGTTCCGGCATGCAGGTCAATGGTTGACCCATGTTTATGACATCTTCATCTTTCTGCCTCTTTGGATCGAGCGTATGGTGAAAAAGCAACCCAATCATAGCGTGGGAGCAGGATCCCGATTTGGAATGACCAAACCCCAACTGGAAGTAGGAGAGATAACTAAATGAAAAAATTATTTATTTTTGTATTAATAAGTTTTAGCTTGTTGATGACTTCCTGTGCCGATAACAAGACTACCGGATCCGGCACCGGGGTTTATCTGTTGTTGGACACCTCCGGCACGTACACCAGGGAATTGAGAAAAGCCCAGCAGATCATCAACTATCTGTTGGGAACCCTGGGACCGGGCGATTCTCTGGTGGTGGCACGGATCGACAGCGGCAGTTTTAGTGAAAAGGATATCGTGGCCAAGGTGACTTTTGATTCGAGGCCTTCGATTTCCAACAATCAAAAGAAGTTGTTTGCGCAGACCGTGGATAAATTTGTGAAATCGGTCCGGGGCAGCAAGTACACCGATATTTCCGGTGGTCTCCTGCAGGCGATTGAGTACCTGAATGAAGTGAAAGTGGCCGACAAGCACGTCCTCATTTACTCTGATCTCAAAGAGGAATTGCCCAAAGGCTATGTCCGAAGTATGAATTTCACGCTGGATGGCTTTACCGTTCGGGCTCTCAATGTCACCAAGTTGCGTTCGGATAATGTGAATCCCCAGGAATATCTCGACCGCTTGGAAGAATGGCAGTCCCGAGTCAAGCACGGCGGTGGCGAATGGATTGTCATCAACGACATGGAACGGGAAGATGCCTTGGCGCTATAATCACCTGAGGCATTATATAAATCTGAATCACCTTGGTTTACCTCCTCTCTAAAGGTAGCCCCGGTAAAAAAGCCTGACCTTGTGTCAGGCTTTTTTTTATTGGGAGTCTATTTACAGCTTCCGTATCCAGGCCAAGTTCAAGATCTTTATATTTAATTACATGGAAAGTTAAATTCATTTTATGCTTGACCTAATGGCCAAATAGGGCTTTAATAATTAAAATCAACGGATTCTTAAATCGTGTTATTTCAGCTGAAAAAATGATTGAGAGGATGTCATGGATCAACGGGAACAGCCGCACCTGTTTGGCCATGCGATCACAGAAAGTATTGAAAAAATTCGCCTTATTTCATTTCTGCTAGGTTTATTTTGTTGACTTTTAAGCCCTGTTTCATACAATCATAGGTCAAAAGTAAGCAATAGTATTGGCTGTAAGGCAGTCGTTTTAGACGTTTGTTTGCTTTTAATGGGTGGTTGATTGAACTTTTTAGATCAGTGGGTTCTCGGACGGCATACTCCGAAAAGGGTAGTTGTCTGGGCCTGCTTGATCCCCGCTTTCCCTTTGGAGGAGGAATGAGGGATCCTGATTCTATTCTATTGATCGAAGATGAGAGGCAGGTTGTCGAGACCCTGAAAGGCAACTTTCAGGACAATGGCTACCATATCACCACTGCCCCCAACGGTGAGGAGGGTCTCCGTGAATTCCAGAATAACAGCTTCGATCTGGTGATTACGGACTTGAAATTGAGGGGAATGATGGATGGCCTGCAGGTTTCAAGGAAGATCAAAAAAATCAATCCTCGCATTCCCGTCATCGTGGTCACCGGTTACCCTAAATTGCTGACTTCGGACGAAGCTTCCCGGTTTGGCGTTCATGATTTTATGCTCAAACCATTCACCTGGGCGGAGATGCTCAAGAAAGTCACGGATTGTTTGGACACACCTGAAATCACCACTTTTTCGCCTCAATCGAAAGCATCCGATTCCCTGATTGTGGCGCGGAAAAAAGCAACGGATCGGCCTGCCTCGCGTTTGGAGCGCCGGGAACCGAAAAGCCGAAAAGATCCTTATCAGAGCCTGTCTCAGTTTCTGTCCGGCCAGACCCGTGCCTTGGAAATGTTGATTCGGGGAGAGCCGTTAAAAGAGATTTTGAATGCGTTGATTTTGGAAATGGAGTTGTGTTCGGATCAGATATCGGGGTCCATTCACATGCTGGATTCGGAAAAGGCTCAACTGGATTGCATTGCGGCCCCCCATCTTCCCGCACCTTTACTTCAGGATATCGGATCCGTCAGCCTGGGAGGCTGGGTGAACCCCTGGAGCACCGCGATCACTCAAAATAAACCGATTCTCATTGAAGACATTCACAAGAGTCCCCTTTGGGAGCGGTGTCATGCCTCGGCAAAAACTTGTGGATTCGAGGCGTCATGGTCGTTTCCATTGCGGAATTCCGATCAGCAGGCGATGGGAGTCTTGACCTTTTACAACCGCGAGTCCCGGCCTCCTTCATCGACGGAACTCAAATGGATCTTATCCGCCACCCGGTTGCTGAGTATCCTTATGGAATATCAAAACCTGAAAAACACCCGAAGTCAGACCGAGAGTCAGGTAGAAAGACTTGTCGAACAGGGACGAGAAGCGGTGGTGACGTTTAACGATAGAGGGGTGATTGATTCTTTCAATACGGCGGCGGCTAAATTATTCGGATACTCAGATAAAACCCTGATCGGCCAAAATATCAAAACCCTGGTTATCGGACAGAATCCTTCGCAAAACCATAACGCTTTCAAACGCATTGATGACGGAAGCGAAGGGGAGCCCGGTACCTTGAAAGCAGCAGCCATGGGCCTTCGCAAGGACGGTGCCAAGTTGTTTCTGGATTTGTCCGTTGGTGAGCTGGCTCAGCAAACAGGTCGGAAGTTTGTTGCCACCATAGTGGATGTTTCCAAACTGAATTATGCAGAAAAAATCCTCAATGAAACCCGGAATAAACTTGAAGAACTGAACGAGTCGGGAATAGCCTCCGCATCCGGAGAGTCCAATAGCCTGCAGAAGCAATTGGTGCAGTCGGAAAAATGGGCGGCTACCGGAAAACTGGCCGCTTCGCTGGCCCATGAATTTAAAAATCCCTTATTTGGAATCCTGAATGTTCTGGAAAGAGCCGCCCGGGAGTTCTCCCTCAAGCAAGGTTCGGAGGATTTGTTGGAACTGGCGATTCGGGAATGCTATCGCGCGATGGACTTGGTGGGAAAAATGCAGGATATTCATCGGCCTTCTTCAAATTCCGTTGAACCGATGGATTTGCATTCCGCAATTACAGACATGGTTACGTTGACACAAGCCCGGTTGCAAAAACGGAATATCGAGCTGGTATTGGATCTGGGTACCAACCTCCCCAAAGTTTACGGTATCGAAGATCAGATCAAACAGGTGGTGCTCAACCTTTTGAACAATGCCGAGGAAGCCATTTCGGACGCTGAGGGAAAAATTATCGTAGGAACACGAGCGCTGGAGTCTTCACTGAAAATTGTTGTGAAGGACAACGGGCATGGTATCCCAGAGGATCAGCGACAAAAGGTATTTGAACCTTTTTTTAGCACCAAAAAGGATAGTGGAGGCATGGGGCTGGGCCTGGCGGTCAGTTATGGAATCATCAAAGCCCACGGCGGTCGGATTGATGTGGAAAAGGGAATTGAGGGCAAGGGCACTTCTTTTGTGATTACGCTCCCCAAACGACCATCCCGAAAGGCGGGTCGCCGTTCGGATAATTATTTAACAGCCACCCCTTCCTGGAATTGAGTGAAGCTATGAGCCAAGGTAAAGTCATCGTTGTTGAAGATTCAAAGATCATTCGTCTGGGCTACAAGGACAGTCTGGAGCGGAGGGATTATGAAGTGGAAACCTTCGACTCGGCGAAATCTGCATTGAACCGGATCAGTTTTGGATGGCCGGGAATCATTATCAGTGATGTGATTATGCCGGGGATGGATGGCATCTCAATGATGAAACGGATTAAGGAAATTGACTCTGACTTGCCGGTGATCCTTATCACCGGGCAGGGGGATATCCCAACGGCGGTTCAGGCCATCCGCGACGGGGCCTATGACTTTCTGGAGAAACCTTTTTCCGGCGAAGTTCTGATGGAAGTGGTTCACCGGGCCATGGAAAAACGGCATTTGGTCGGAGAAGTTCGCGTTTTAAGAAAAGAAATCAACAACCATCAGGAAACCAATTTCAGAATCATCGGCAAATCTCCCGCTATGAACCGGCTTCGGCAAACGATCACCAGCATGTCCGGTTCCGATCCGGATGTTCTTATCCTGGGAGAGACAGGCTCAGGGAAAGACCTGGTCGCTCGGTGCCTGCATGAAAACAGTCCCAGAAAAGAGAATAATTTTGTTTCCATCAATTGCGGCGCGATCCCAGAAAATATTATTGAGAGCGAACTTTTCGGGCATGAAGCGGGTTCTTTTACCGGAGCGGACCAACGTCGCATTGGCAAATTTGAGCACGCTCATGGTGGTACCGTATTCCTGGATGAAATTGAAAGCATGCCCCTTCATCTTCAGGTGAAGTTGCTCCATATACTGCAGGACCGTGTTATTTACCGGGTAGGTTCCAACGACCCTATACCGGTCGATGTCCGTGTTATTGCGGCGACCAAAACAGATTTGAAGCGGGCTTTCGAGGAGAATACCTTTCGAAAGGATCTATATTACCGTCTCAATGTGTTTCAAATGTATCTCCCTCCTGTTCGCGAGCGGATAGAGGATATCCCGTTACTGTTCAATCATTTTGTTTCGGAAATCGGTTGGCGCTACAAGGTATCCGTACTCACCCTTCCTGCCGGGGATTTTATGCAGAAGCTGTTGACGCGACCCTGGGAAGGCAATGTACGTGAATTGAAAAACGAAGCTGAAAAATATGTTCTCCAATTGATTATGGATATTCCGGGACAAAATGAGTGCTTTGCTCCTTTTCCTGATAATAGTATCCCTGGGAACGGAGACATGACTCTGAATGACAAATTAACGGCATTTGAAAAAACCATTATCGAGCAGGAACTCATTCGACAGAATGGGGATATTAAAAACACCTATCTCGCCTTGGGCATCCCCCGCCAGACGCTCTATTACAAAATTCAAAAGTACGGTTTGAACCGAAAGAACTACCAAAAAGTTTTAGAGAGCTCTTGATCCTCTGTCCCCCCTGAAGTCCCTTCCTCCTGAATTTTCCATCTAAAAACCGGTTCTCAACCGGAATGACCACTTTGTGCGAAGGCTCCAACAATCATCCGTGCAAGGTGTTCCGATAGAACCGGTTATTGAGTGCAAGAATGCTGGTCGGCAATCCTTTAATAAACATGCGGTTTTCTTAACCTGTTGATTTTAAATAGGATAATCTTTGGTTGGCGGTCATTATTTTTGTATTAAAACTTTACATATATAGGAGCTGTAAATTACACTGGATATATATGAATTCCCGGTAGTTACATTAAAAAATATAAAAAAGGCACTGGAGAGAACGCGGGGCTCAACTCAATGCTGTGTCTGGGTTGAGGTGTGCCCGCGATTAATTTTTCACACGGGGTCTTGCATGAGGCCTGGAGGTCAGTTCTATGGATGATATGAGTTCTATCATCGACGAGTTTCTTACCGAGAGCTTTGACAACCTGGATCAATTGGATCAAGACCTGGTGGATTTGGAAGCCAATCCTGAAGAAAAGAGTTTGCTGGCGAGTATTTTCCGGACGATTCATACCATCAAGGGCACCTGCGGCTTTTTAGGGTTTGCCAAATTGGAATCCATTGCCCACGTCGGTGAAAACCTGCTCAGCAAACTGAGAGATGGCGAGCAGGTCATGAATCAGGATATTACCAATTCTCTGTTGACGATGGTGGATGCGATACGTGAAATTTTGTCCAACATTGAGGCTGACCACTCAGAAGGGGATGTCGATTACTCCGGTCTGGTGGAATTGATGGCCTATCTGCAAAGCGCCGGTAATTCCGAACTCAAAGAAGAGACGGCAGTTCACCCGCCAGCGATGCCCGCGGTCAAATCCTTTAGTCCGAACGTGAAACCCAGAGAGCATGAGGTCAGTGCAATATTAGATGGCATGGGTCCACTCATCGGCGAGTTTCTTGCCGAGAGCTTTGAAAATCTGGATCAATTGGGTCAAGATCTAGCGGATTTGGAAGCCAATCCTGAAGAGAAGAGTTTGCTGGCGAGTATTTTCCGGACGATTCATACCATCAAGGGCACCTGCGGCTTTTTAGGTTTTACTAAACTGGAATCCATTGCCCGCGTCGGTGAAAGCCTGCTCAGCAAACTGAAAAATGGCAAACTCGCCATGACACAGGACATTGCCAATTCCCTGTTGACGATGGTGGATGCGATTCGTGAAATCCTATCCAACATTGAAGCCGACCATTCAGAAGGGGGGATCGATTACTCACATCTGGTGGAAGTGATGACTTTTCTGCAAAACGAAGGTGATCCCAAGCTGTCCGTCATAGCCGAAGCGGCAGACAGCGAAACGGTCATACCTACACTCTCCATTCCAGCCGAAGAATCCGAGGAGCACGGAATCGGCGGAATTGTAAGTGAGCTGGATACTTCTGAACCTTTGTTGGAGGAAGCGGTCCAGACATCGGAAACGGTTGATATGGAAAGAAGGACCGCAGAGGAACGCAGGACCGCAAGCCGGGAAGCCGAGGATGGGTATCTGGCTCTCCATGAAGATCGCCGAACGGGAGACCGTCGCTCTGAAAGCATTCGTGTCGATGTTGATATTCTCGATCGGCTGATGAATCTAGTCGGTGAACTGGTATTAACGCGAAATCAAATTGTCCAGTATTCAACTACCGAACACGATGCATCCTTTCTTTCTACCACCCAGCATTTGAATCTATTGACTTCCGAGCTTCAGAAAGGGGTGATGAAAACCCGAATGCAACCCATAGGCAATGTCTTGAGTAAATTCCCCCGGGTAGTCCGTGATATTTCCCAATCCTGCCGTAAAAAAGTGCGGTTGGATATAGAAGGAAAAGGTACGGAACTGGACAAGACCCTGATCGAAGCCATCAAGGACCCTCTGACTCATATTGTAAGAAATTCGGTTGACCATGGAATTGAAATGCCGGACGAAAGAGTGGCTAATGGAAAGAATCCGGAGGGCCGAATTTCTCTTCGGGCGTACCATGAAAGAGGCCAGGTCAATATTGAAATCGTAGATGATGGTGGCGGCGTTGATCCTGAAGTCATCAAGATGATAGCCATTAGAAAAAATTTGATTACGCATCAAGATGCTTCCCGGATGAGTGATCGCGAAATCATCAACTTGATTTTTACCCCAGGCTTTTCAACTGCAGAGAAGGTTTCCAATTTGTCCGGCCGAGGGGTCGGTATGGACGTGGTCAAGACCAACATAGAAAAAATCGGAGGAAGTGTCGATATTCAATCCCGGGTGGGAGAGGGAACGACACTGAAAGTTAAAATTCCCCTGACTCTGGCGATCATTCCCGCCTTGCTGGTGACCTGCGGCGGGTTGAGGTACGCCATTCCCCAGGCCAGCCTGGTGGAATTGGTTCGGTTGGAAACGAAAGAGGGTGAGTCGGCGGTTGAATACATTCAAGGGGCCCCCGTTTATCGGCTTCGCGGAAACCTTCTGCCTCTGGTGTACCTGAATAAGGAATTGGACTTTGAGAGTCAGGCCAACTCCGACGCAGTCAATATCGTGGTTCTTCAGGCGGATTCCCGTCAGTTTGGGTTGGTGGTGGACGGCGTCAGCGATACCGAGGAGATCGTCGTCAAACCGCTCGGCAAACAGTTAAAGGGAATGACTTCTTACGCGGGGGCCACGATCATGGGCGATGGCAAGGTTGCTCTGATTCTAGATGCCATGGGGCTGGCGCAAAAAGCCCATGTCGTGACAGAAGAAAATCATGATCAGATTCGTATGGAAGTTGAGAATAAGGATATCGCCCCGGAGGCAGACCGCCAGTCTCTTTTAATTTTCTCACCGGGCAACGAAACCCGGATGGCCGTGCCCCTGTCCATGGTTACGCGGCTTGAGGAATTTTCTCGCGATGTGGTGGAGCGCTCGGGCGAAAAAGAGGTCGTTCAGTATCGAGGAGAAATCATGCCCCTGATTAACCTGTCCGATGTGTTGGGTCTGAGTTCCGTCCGAGGAGAAACTGAAACCATGCAGGTCATCGTGTATTCCGACCAGGGACGCAGTGTCGGCGTGGTGGTCGACACTATTATCGATATTGTCGAGGAGCTGGTGACGATAAAAAAAGGATATCTCGGTCACGGTTTGATCGGTTCCACTGTGCTTCAAGGCAAGGTGACCGATATGCTGGATGTGGCAGGGGTGATCCGCCAGGCGGATCCAGAGTTTTACGAAAACCAGTCGACATTGGCATCCCGGAGTTAGGAGATTAAACGGTACCCTTGGTATCTGAGAATATTTCCTGATGAATTTAAAGTACATTGAATGATTTGCCTAAATTAGGTTCAGGAAACTCTCATGACTTCGTCGAATACAAATGCCATTAAAAAAAATAAGGGTTTCCTCGGCTTTCTTGTGGCCCGATACAAACTCCTTTCCCTGACATTTTTAGGCCTCACCATAATTGTTTTAATCGGGTTGAATGCGGTTAAAAACGAGCTGGAAAAAAACCTCTCCTCTGAATTACAAACCATTCTCCAATCCAATAAAGATACCCTGAGAATATGGAATCAGGAGAAACGGTCGCAGGTCAACAACTGGGCCAATAATCCCAATGTTCGAGATAATATCATTTCCTTGTCCCAGTTAACCGCCCACCAGAACATCCCGCCGGACACTCTTTTAAAGACCCAGGAGTTGACAGAGCTCCGTAGAATTCTAGGTCCCGTCTGTAACAGCCATAATTATGTGGAATTTATGGTATTCGATTCCACAGGATTGCAGATTGGATCGTTGCTGGACCAACCCATAGGCCAGCGAAAACTGCTTCAGTATTCGAATTTCGCCCAGCGGTCCCTGGAAGGGGAAACGGTGGTTTCACTTCCCTTCCTGTCAGAGATCCCACTGCCCACCATTCATGGGCAATGGAAGGAAAAATGGCCGACCATGTTCGTTTCCGCTCCCGTTCGAGATGACTCCGGCGAAGTGGTGGCGGTCCTGTCGTTTCGGTTACGTCCGGAAATTGAGTTGTCCCGAATTACCGAAATAGGGAGGGTGGGTGAATCCGGGGAAACGTATGCGTTTTCACAGAATGGGATGATGATCAGTAACAGCCGGTTTACAGGTCAACTCAAAAATATGAAGGTCCTTTCGGATGAGCCCGATCAGATGTCCATGTTGAATGTCCGCCTGATAGAACGCGGAAAGTATTTCAACAAGAGAAACCCGCGTTTGATCCATGCCGTCCAAAAAGCCATCAAGCAGGAAGATGGAGTGAACATCGAGGGATATGCGGACTATAGAGGGGTGCTGGTAATTGGAGCCTGGGCCTGGCTTGATGAATATGGCTTTGGATTGGTTACGGAAATCGACCGGGATGAAGCGTTTGCGCCCTTTATCATTATGAAGCGCGTATTTGTTTCATTTTTTGCATTGCTGTTGCTGGCCATTGGAGCCTTCTGGTTTGTCTCGACCCGCGAGATTAAATTAGAGAAAGAACGGAAGAAAGTCTCGGGGTTGCTGAAGGACAGTGAAAAAAAGGCCGACCTGATTTTATCGAATACACTCGATGGTATTGTCACAATTCATCCTAATGGCGTTATCCAATCTTTCAATCTTGCGGCGGAAAAAATATTTGGACACAAAGCCGAAGATATCCTTGGTAAAAATATCAAACTTTTGATGCCCGAAATCTATTCTGAAAAATATGATGACTATCTGAAACAATATTTTCTGTCCGGAGAAAAGGGCATTTTGGGAAGCACGCAGGAAGGCCAGGGACAGCGCAAAGACGGAACTGTTTTTGATTTGGAATTGGCCGTCAGTGAAATTATCTTACAGGATGAACGAGTATTCATCGGACTGGTTCGGGATATCACAGAAAAAAAACGGGTGGAGGACTTGTCCAACCGAATGGGTCGTATTTTAGATGATTCTTTCAATGAGATTTATATTTTTGAGGTGCAGACTTTCAGGTACGTCCAAGTCAATCGAGGAGGTTGTGAAAACCTGGGATACATGAAAGAAGAGCTTCTTAAACTAACCCCATTTGATATTTTCCCGAAATTTAACCCAGAACGCTTTGAAAGGCTGATTACGCCGTTGCGGGAGGGATCGGTTCCTCGCATCGTATTTGAAACCGAACAGAGGCGAAAAAACGGCTCCAGTTATCCGGTGGAGGTTCGCCTTCAATTGACTTCCATCGACGACAGCTCACTATATTTAGCCATTGTGCAGGATATTACCGAGCGGAAGAAGGCGGAACAGGTACAATTGCAGGCTCAAAATGAGCTGGAGGGCCGGGTTCAGCAACGAACGATGGAATTGAAGAATGTCAATGAGACTTTGAGAGAAGAGATTACCGAACGGAAGATCATAGAAACGGCTTTGAGAGATAACGAGGCTCAAATCCGTGCCATTGTCGAAAATGTGGTCGACGGCATCGTGACCATTGACGAAAAAGGATTGATTGAACTGTTCAATCCAACTGCAGAGCAAATTTTTGGGTACTCTGCCAAGGAAGTGATCGGCAAAAACATCAGTATCCTGATGCCTCAGCCTTATCAAAGCGAGCATGACGGCTATTTGCAGCGTTATCAGGAGACGGGTGAGGCCAAGATTCTCGGGGTGAAGCGGGAAATGTGGGGCTTAAGGAAAGATGGCTCGATTTTTCCCATGGATTTGGCTGTTAATGAGTTTTATATCGGCGAGCGCAGGGCTTATACCGGCGTTGTTCAGGATATTACTGAGAAGAAGCAAGCTCAATGGTCTTTGGAGCGGTTGACCCGGCAAAACGAGTTGATTCTTAAATCTGTTGGGGATGGAATATTTGGGGTGAACCTGAAAGGTGAGATCACTTTTTATAATCCGTCTGCTTTGAAAATGACCCGGTTCGGTGAAGATGAGTTGCTGGGAAAATCTTTGCACGATATCCTGAATCTTCTTCATGATAAGGGGCCTACTCTTAGCGAGGACTATCCTTTGTATCAGGTGTTCAAGGATGGTCAGACTCAAACTAAAGATGAAACCGTATTTTGGACGAAAGATGGTTCTGCTCTGTTGGCGGAGTATATCTGCGCTCCCATTTATGAAGATGAGAAAATTGTAGGGGCGGTGGTTACGTTTCGCGACATATTAAGGAGAAAACGGGTGGAGGAGGCGCTGGTACAGGCTAAAGAGGAAGCGGAGCGTGCCAACCGGGCCAAATCGGATTTCTTATCCCGAATGAGTCATGAATTGAGGACCCCTTTGAATTCAATCTTGGGTTTTGCGCAAATCTTGGAAATGGATAAAGTTGATCGCCTATCGGATCGACAAAAACCCTGGGTCAGCCAAGTGCGGAAAGCGGGAGATCATTTGCTGGAACTGATCACTGAAATACTGGATCTCGCACGTATTGAATCGGGGGCTATGACCATCTCCATGGAAAATGTGGATATCGTTCCTCTTATGAAGGAAGTGGTGGTTTTGATTATGCCGATGTCAAAGGATAAGGGAATAAAAATTATCAATAAGATTTTAATTCCTGATTTGGTGATATTTGGAGACCGAATTCGATTGAAACAGGTTTTCCTGAATTTATTATCCAATGCGGTCAAGTACAATGTCGAAAATGGCACCATTTCCATATATCATAAGATAACTTCCGAAGGGAACATCCAGATCAGTGTGGAGGATTCGGGTATAGGAGTCTCCAAAGATAAAATCAATGATTTGTTTGAGCCTTTTGCCAGGTTGGATGCCGACGACTCGGGAGTGGAAGGAGCCGGTATCGGGCTTACCATAACTCGACGCTTGGTCGAACAAATGCGCGGTAGCGTATCGGTTAAAAGTACTCTGGATGAGGGCAGTTGTTTTACCCTGGAGTTTTCGGCCGGGGTGGCTCAAGAGAAGGAAAAGGATCTGGTAAATACCAAACTTGAGCTATCAAAAAAACCGTTGAGCTCGAGTGAGAACTACACTCTTTTATATATTGAGGATAATCCGGATAATCTGATTTTGGTCAGACAAATATTGAAGACCCGACCGAATATTCGTCTGATTTTTTCAAGGGATAGCAAGACGGGGATTGAGCTTGCCTTGACGCATCACCCCGACTTGATTTTAATGGATATTAACCTGCCGGGTATGGACGGTTTTACGGCCTTGAGAGCTCTACGGGGCTATCGTGAAATCCGCTCCATCCCCGTTGTTGCAGTCAGTGCCAATGCCATGAAAGAAGATATTGAGCATGGATTGGATGCAGGTTTTGATTCCTATATCACTAAGCCCATCAATATTTCCCGATTTATGGAAGTCGTGGACCGGTTGCTGGAACAGAGAAAAGGGACTTCTTTAAAATCTTCTTCATGATTATAGGAAACTACTTTGGAACCAAAAAATTATCTAAAATCTAAAATACTGATTGTGGATGACGAGCCGGGTAATGTCTTTCTTCTGGAGCAAATGATGATTCAGGAGGGATACGATAGCCTTCACAGCACCTGCGATTCCACAAATGCTATCGGATTGTTTGTCGAGGTTCAGCCCGATTTGGTATTGCTCGATTTGAATATGCCGCGAACGGATGGTTTCCAAGTCATGGAGCAGTTGAAGGAAGCGGACCCGGAGTCGCTGGTCCCCATTTTGGTGTTGACGGCCTTGAAAGATGAGAAAACCAAGTTGCGTGCCTTGAGGTCGGGAGCCAAGGACTTTTTGAGTAAACCGTTTGATCTGACAGAAGCGAGCTTGCGTATCAAGAATCTTCTGGAGATGCGGTTATTGCACCAACGGGTTCAAATGCACAATCAGATATTGGAAGAGCAGGTTCAGATCCGAACAGCGGAATTGGAAAGAAGCGCGGAAGAGTTGACTAATTTCGCTTATATCGCATCGCATGATCTTCAGGAACCTTTAAGGAAGGTCATTGCGTTTGGAGACCGGCTTGCCGCAAAGTTCGGCCCGATTTTAAATGATACAGGCAAGGATTATGTTGAGCGAATGCAAAAATCTGCGATTCGCATGAAAACCCTGATAGACGACCTCCTACACTTTTCCAGGGTGACCATGCGTTCAACCCCTTTTCAGGAAATTGATTTGAATGCTGTGATATCGGAAGTATTGTCGGACTTGGAGGTCCAGATTGAACGAACCAAGGGACGAGTGGAGGTGGATTCCCTTCCTCGCATTGAAGGGGGCAAGTTTCAAATGCGCCAATTATTCCAAAATCTGATTTCCAACGCCCTGAAATACCATCGTGATGCAGTGCCTCCTGTAATTAAAATCAAATATGCCGGGTTCAATGAAGAATTCGAAGAAATTTATATCGAAGATAACGGAAAAGGATTCGATGAAAAACACCTGGACCGGATATTTCGTCCCTTTGAGCGACTGCATGGCCATAGTGAATATGGAGGAACAGGAATGGGGCTGGCAATTTGCCATAAAATAGTTACACACCATAAAGGACAGATCACTGCAAAGAGCCAGCCGAATCAAGGCGCCACATTTATTGTGAAACTTCCTTCCAAGCACACGAAAGAATGAATCCGTAAAAGGTCTTAATTGAAGCCCTCTGGCTTTGGAGTCGCAACTGAGTTCGTTCGGCAAGAGCGTTCTGACTTTCATGGATTTATTGGATTGTTTATAGATTCCTTTTTGCACCTCGATTCATAATACTTTCTTGATGATAAAATCAAAAACCCTGGGTTTAAATCACAAGAAACTTGCACGCGTTTTTCTCTCTCCGCTAGCCTCTTCAATCCCAAACTTGTAATATTGGAAAATACAACGGTTTTTGAGTTCCTTCCGCAGTCTCACCCCGCGCTTTGATGTTCCCCATTATGAAACAGTCTGTCCGAACGGTGCGACATTGAGTGTTTCATATTTGGGATTAGCTATGTCAACCGAGTCTCCATTCAGGTTGTCGATAGATAATAGTCAATAAAACAATGACTTAGTGATTACCTATGCGTGGCATACAAATTGCTATTCATGTGTATAGCAGTCAATGTGACTGATGAATGGATCATTCTTAAACTTACCTTAGGAGGCAGGCATGTTTTATGAAGTCCGAGTATACAAAGCCAATGGCACGTTGAAGCAAAGAATTTCCGATACCGAATTGACTGACAAGCATTGGGATAAATTTGAGAAGACTGAGGGAGAAATCGGCCTCAATAGTTCTGGGACGAAACCCGTACCTGCATGGGTTAAGGCAAAACTGGATATTGAATTCCCATCCAACTTGGAGTTGGGTTATCAAGCTTCTCAGGGTTGAACTGAAATAACTGCTTAGAGGCCTGCTGATGAATGATCCCAATTATTCTAAAGTATCTTTTGAGAATATTCTGGACAGTAAAATTCTTGTCGTCGACGACGACGAATCCAATGCCAGGCTATTAGAATATCTGCTCCTTCGCAATGGCTATCGTACGGTGCGCTGGACCACCGACCCGCGAGAGGCTTTAAAAATATATCAGGAGTTTAGTCCGGATTTGATTCTTCTGGATCTTGAGATGCCTCATATGGATGGTATCGAGGTCATGGAGAAACTTCAAGAGATCGAAAGAGAAACCTATCCCTCCATAGTAGTTATTACTGCAAACAATAATGATGAAGTCAAGATCCGCTCTTTAGCTTCAGGAGCGATGGATTTTCTTGCCAAGCCCTTCAATGGGGTGGAAATGATAGCGCGTATCAAAAATATATTGAATGTTCGTCACCTTCACAAACGAGTCAATGATGATAATAAAGTTTTAGATCAGAAAATCCGAGAAAGAACTCGGGAATTATCCGATAGCCGGTTGGAAGTCGTTCAACGACTGAGCCGCGCCGCGGAATGCCGAGATAACGAAACGGGGATGCACGTTATACGTATGAGTCGTTATTCCTATCTTTTAGCACAAGCGATGGGACTATCCATCAATCAATGCGAACTGTTGCAACATGCCAGCCCGATGCACGACATCGGTAAAATTGGAATTCCCGACAGCATTTTGCTAAAAGCCGGGAAGTTGGATGCCACGGAATGGGAAGTTATGAAAAGTCATACCAAAATCGGAGGGCAAATTCTATCCGGTTCCGGTTCAAAGCTACTGCAAATGGCTGAAAGTATCGCTTACACCCATCATGAGAAATGGGACGGATCGGGTTATCCTCGTGGATTGAAAGGTGAAGACATTCCTATTGAAGGGAGAATTGTGGCTATTTGCGACGTGTTTGACGCGCTTACTTCCGGGCGTCCCTATAAAAAAGCATGGTCAGTGGAAAAGGCTGTTCAAGAGCTAAAAGATAATTCCGGAATTAACTTTGACCCGTTTCTGGTGAATATATTTATCGAAATCCTGCCGCAGATTCTGAAAGTCAAGGAATGCTACACAGATCAACAAACTATGGAGCGATCAAACGGTTCGGGAGTTGCTCAACTATCCTGCAGTTGAGTAATATTTTATTTAACACGAGTGCACCCAGTGCCGCAGTCCCATGAGAAATATTTTCTATGTCTGATCTTAAATTTGAACCTTCTGAAATCAAAATCCTGATTGTGGACGACACCCTGACCAATATTGAGGTGTTGCATAAAACCCTCGAGCCGGAAGGATACGCCGTTTCCGTTGCAACCCACGGCGAGATGGCTCTGGAGATAGCCTCTCACCTGAATCCTGATTTAATTCTTTTGGATATTATGATGCCGGGAATTAACGGATACGAGACCTGCGAGCGTTTGAAGAAAAATGAAGATACCCGGGACATTCCGGTTATTTTTATTTCAGCAAAAGGTGAGATGGAAGATATTGTGGAGGGGTTCCGCATGGGAGGGGTGGATTACATCACCAAACCATTCCGCAGTGAAGAGGTACTTTCCCGGATTAAAACCCATGCGCAGTTGAATTATTTAAAAAAACAACAGGAAAAACGTATTAAGGAATTGGAATATCAGAACCACAAGCTAAGAAATTTGGATGAAATAAAAAACCGTTTCCTCGGAACCGCCATGCACGACCTGAGGAGTCCTCTTTCCGCAATCAGCGGTTTTTCAGATCTCTTTTTACTTGGGGATGAGTCTTACTCAGAAGATCAAAAAATAGAATGGGTCAAAATGATCAATCAAGTCAGCAAAGACCTTTTAGGGCTGGTCCACAATTTGTTGGATATTTCGGTATTTGAAAGCGGTCAGTTAAACCTGAACCTGTCCTCAGGGAATCTGAGTCCCTTGCTCCTGAAACAGGTCAAGATGAATCAAGCTTACTCGAATCAGAAAAACATCTCTATTATTACTTCGCTGGAAGAAGTTCCCAACTCGATATTCGACTCTAACCGGATGGGCCAAGTCATAGACAATCTCATCAGCAATGCCATCAAGTTTTCCCAGCCGGGGACTTCCATTCAGGTAGGATTAACCCACAACGACGAGAGTTTGGAATTTTATGTCAAGGATGAAGGTCCTGGAATTCCCAAGGAAGACCAGTGCCGGTTGTTCACCGAATTTCCCGGAATCAACGTGCATCCGACCAATGGTGAAAAAAGTACGGGTTTAGGCCTGTTCATTGTTAAAAAAATTGTGGAAGCGCACTCTGGAAGCATTCAAGTGGAGAGTATAGAGGGCCAGGGAACGATATTTCATGTTCAGCTACCCCTGATCGTGGCTCGGCCAGACTTGAAGTCCGTCAATATCTTTCATTGAAATAATTCCCAACAGCAAGCAAAAATGATGATGCCAGAATCCGCTCGTTGGCACTCGGAGCCATAGACTTTCTTCCCAAACCTTTCAACCGGACAGAAGTGGTCGTGCGGATTACCAACATGTTGAGAGTGCAGCCCGTTTTGCAAACCCGCAAAGTATCCAAAAAGGATAAAGATTTGTTTAGGGGCTAAGCAGTTGAGGTACTTCGTCAACTTGCAGGCCTGTGGTTTGTTGGATGAGTTGAATCACACTTGCATCCATCGTCTCCATCAATGGTCCGGGATACAATCCAATACATAATACGAGGATAGCCAATGGAATTAGTGTGGCCAATTCCCGCTTCGATAAATCTGGGAGTACTTTGGCGACTTCTGTTGATGGCTCTCCCAAAGCCACCCTTTGGAGTGTCCACAACATATATGCGGCAGCTAAAACAATACCGCCCATAGAGATAAGAACCATGGCAAAGCTGACATAGGAGGTTCCTACTAAGACTAAAAATTCGCCAATAAAATTACAGGTGCCTGGTAGCCCAAAGGCGGCGACTGAAAATAAAAAGAACAATGCAACAAATCTTGGCATGGGTTTGTGTAAGCCGCCGTAGTCAGAAATCTCTCGACTGTGGGTGCGGTCGTACAATTGTCCAACAGCAATAAATAATGCTGCAGTAGTAATCCCGTGATTGAACATTTGCAAGACGGCCCCCTGGATGCCTTGGCTATTGAAAACAAAAATTCCGAGAGTAACAAAACCCATGTGAGAAACTGAAGAATAAGCCACGAGCTTTTTAAGATCCGACTGCGCCAAGGCCACGTACCCGCCATAGACAATGGCTGTGACCGATAGCCACAAAATATATGGGGCGAAAATTGCCGAAGCCTCTGGAAACATCGGCAAACAAAAACGTAAAAACCCATATCCCCCCATTTTCAACAGCACTCCAGCCAGAATCACGCTGCCAGCCGTTGGGGCTTCGGAGTGCGCGTCCGGGAGCCAGGTATGAAAGGGAACCATTGGCATTTTTATGGCAAAAGCCAGAAAGAACGCCAGGAATAACCAGTGTTGAGTGCTGGAAGAATAAGTTTGTTCAGATAACACCAACAGATCGTAGGTATGCCCTCCATTAAGAAAAAGACCCAATATTCCCACCAGGAGCAGTAAGCTTCCAGTTAGACTGTACAAAACGAATTTAAGCCCAGCAGCAATGCGATTCGGTCCCCCCCATAGAATAATCATGAAATACATGGGAATCATTGTAAGTTCCCATAACATGAAAAACAGGAAAAGATCCAGTGCGGTAAAGACCACAATCATGGCGCCTTCAACTAACAGGATCAGCGAGAGAAAGGCTCGTACTCGTGTTTTAATTCCCGTCCACGAACAAAGGACACAGAGTGGACAAAGAAGGGCTGTGAGTAACACCATAAGAATACTGATGCCATCAACACCAACCGCATACTGAATATTAAACGTGGTCATCCATTCCACGCGTTCCACGAACTGCATGTCTGGCAGAGTGGAATCAAAATTCTTCCAAAGTATCAGCGAAAGGGCAAACACCACCAGTGTGATGCCAAAGGCAATTCGTCGAATCCATTCTTCATCACGCACAAATGCCAGAATGACGATTCCTAAAAAAGGAACGGCAATCATCCAGCTAATCAGATGATCCATCAATAGAGCCATTTAAGAATCCTCCTGCCTACGAAAGAAGCAAACTTCCGACTTTTCAATTTAGCACAAGAAAAATGATGTAAGGCCATTCTCAACCAGATCCAATTTTTATAATAGGGATAGAAACCGGGAACTCATTAAACCATGATATACAATAGGCCAGTCATCGCCACTAACCAAAATATCATTACTAATAATTGATGTTTGATGGTACGGGATTCCATCTCTTGCAGTAATTTCGCTTCCGCAACTTGTTCTGCTACTTGCCCCACTTTCCCCTCCAACCACCGAATATCAACAATTCGCCATAACCGCCTGGCAAAATGCACAGAATAAGTCGCGATAGAATTGACGAAACGATCTATGCCTCTTATATCCATAATTTGCCACAACCATCTGGCAAAATATACAGAATAAGTTGCGAGAGAATGGATGAAATGATCTATAACCCTTATATCAATATTTCGCCACATCCAGTGTGCGAACCGAATGGTTGGGGTTACCAGATAGGCCTCATAGATTTCATCAAAGTACCCTTTATTCCAAAACAGGACATACCATTGATTGCTTCTCGCATTTGCTTTGGAGACCTGATGTTGAGATCGAATCTGTGTTGAGTAGGCATAGACCCATCCCGCCACTGCCATGCCAAGAGAAACCACAAGCCAGAAAGAAAAGCCCTGCTCGACTACACCTTCGCCCAACGTGACTCCTGGAAAGTTCAAAGCTGGAGCTAGAAAATTGGCGAACCAACTCCAAAACAGAGTCAATAGCCCACCTGTAAAAATCGTAGCCAGAAAAAGACCCGTTAAAATGGAGCCATTTAAAAGCTGTGGTCGAACAGATTGCGCCTCCATACTATTTTGACCTGAAGCGGGCCAGTACGTCTTTGGACCGTGAACAAAAAGTGAGGTGACGCCTTTAAAAAGATATTGGGAAGCCACAAATACCGTGATCAAACCAATGATTTTGAATCCGATCGCGGCAGAAGCAAACCCCGTGATCGCCCACAAATATTCATACGATCCGGAAAACAGCACAAACGGCGGGAGTAACGCCAACACCAGGGCTCCGCCATATAAGATGCCCATGCCTTCAGGGACACGGTGTTCATGGTCACCATGCTGAAGGCCCTGTTCCACGGATCGCAACGCATTGCCGGTAGATAGAAAAAAGAACGCTTTGTAACACCCATGGGCTAGAAGATGGAAAATCGCAACTGCAAACGCACCTAAACCACAGGCCATAATCATGAACCCGATTTGACTGATTGTGGAATAGGCCAAAACCTTTTTGATGTCCGATTGAGTCAAGGAAACTATCCCAGCAAATACCGCGGTAGTGGCACCAATAATGAAAATGACTGTCATGGCGTACGGAGAAAGGACAATCAACGGACTCAATCGCACTAGCAAAAAAGGACCCGCATTCACCATAGTAGCCGCATGAATAAGCGCCGAGACCGGAGTCGGCGCTTCCATCGCCCCGGGTAACCACACGTGAAACGGTATTTGTGCTGATTTTCCCATAGCCCCCATAAAGAGAAAGAAGGGGATGAGCGTCACAGGATAGATATCAAGATTCAAGCCCACCCACCCTAAAATATTGATGGTATGGTTCTGCATTCCTTCCGCCTGAGCAAGAATAGTCTGGATATCGAGTGTGCCAAAGGTGAAAAAGGTTAGAATGATGCCAAAACTGAATCCGACATCCGCGATTGCTTTAACGATAAAAGCTTTAGTAGCTGCCCGGGAAGCTGAAGGTCGTTCTGCTGCGTGAGAAATTAACAGATAGGAACAGATCCCCATAACTTCCCAACTAATCAACAACATTAAAAGGTTGCCACTCATGACCAACAAAATCATAGAAGATGTAAACAAGGCAATGACGGCGAAAAAACGATTGTAGCGTGACTCTCCTATCATGTAACGAGAGGAATACACATGCACAACCCCACTTACTCCTGTGACCAAGAGCAAAAGCAGAACCGTCAGTTGGTCAACAAACAGAGTAAAATCAATGGTCAAGGAACCCGATTGAAAGAGGCGATAAAGAGAAAGAGTAAAAGGTCCATTTCTCAACACTTCAATGAAAGCGGCAACTGATAACACAAAGGAAACACCGATGGCAGGAATCCCAATCCGGTGACTGTTCTCACCCCAACGACGTCCTCCAAGCAGGAGAATGAGAGAAGCCAGGAGGGGAAGCAAAGGAATGAGGGCGAAAAGAGCCATAATTTCCCTCAAAGACCGGGTGGCAGAGCATGGTTTAACAACAGTTGAACAATGGGAGCACTGAATAAACCAAGAATTATAATAGCTGTGGACGTGACTCCCAAAGTCAGTTTAAATGAGAGGGGAATTTTACCAAACTGAACGTCCGGTTGAGTTGATGTTTGGCGAAAAATGCTTTCAAACAGTTTAACGAAATAGGCAAGCGTCAAGAGCGTGGAGAGAACCACCGCGGCTACCGAAATATAATCGCCCGCTTCTAACGCTCCAAGAATGATGTACCATTTGCCAAAAAATCCACCCGTCGGAGGCAGGCCAATCATGCCTAAGGCTACAACAACTAAAGATCCAGTAAGCCAGGGAGCTTTTTTTCCAACACGCCCTAAGTCGTCAATTGTTCTGATCCCATACTGAAAAAACGCGAAGCCTGCTATATAAAACAAGGCGGCTTGCATAACGGCATCGTTCAATAAATAAAAAACTCCTCCGACAAACCCAGTTTGGTTGCCTTGACCGATTCCAATAAGAATGATGCCGATGTGTGAAATCCCTCCATAGGCAAACATCATTTTAATATTCCGCTGGGCCAAGGCCAGACTTGCGCCTATGACCGCCGCTAATGTTCCAAGAACTGCCACCAGTAGCAAAATCGGAATGTCATAAATGGCAATTGACACATTTAAGACCCAAAAGACTATTCTGACCCACGCCAATAGCACAACTTTCGTGAGGAGTGGAGCCAGGATAGGGGAAATAGAATCAGGAGCATGGGTATAGGCCTCGGGCATCCAAGCATGAAACGGGACTAAGGCCATCTTGATCCCTAAGCCAATAAATATAAAAAGCAGTCCACCCACTACAGCTCTAGAGTTTAGTAAAAAGGGAAGCCTCTCGGCCAAATCAGCCATATTCAGTGTGCCAGTCACCGCATAGAGATAACTCACTCCTAAAAGATAAAAGGAAGCACCAAGGGTTCCCAATATAAGATAGCGAAAGGCTGCAAACAGCGCTCTTCCGCCAGCGACACCCACAAGTGCGTAACTCGAGATAGCGGCAACTTCTAAAAACACGAACAGATTGAATAAATCCCCAGAGAAAACAATGCCGGTCAAGGCGGATATTAATAACAAAATTAATGTGTAATAATGAGCGAGTCGGCCACCTAGAGCCTTTGGGGACGTGGGTCCAGCAAACACCACACCCAACAAACCCAAGGCACTCAATAACACCATGATGACACTCGCTAATCCATCAGCTACCCATTCAATACCGAGGGGCGCAGTCCATCCGCTAAATACATACCGCACCTCTCCATGATGAATGACGTTATAGAGATTTAAAATAGAGACCAGCACCATCGCCGCGAGAATTGCCACAGAAATCGGCAGGCTCCAATGACGGTGTTTTAGACAAACCACTGGCATGGAAATAGCGGCAAACAATGGGAGAAGGAATAGGATTGCGGGAAGTTGGTGGCTCATTCCAATTTTTCAAGAATTTTTTGTTCGTCAAGGCTTCCATACTCTCGATAGATCGCCCCGCACAGGGCTAATCCCACGCCGAGGGTCGCCACGCCAACTACAATAGCTGTTAGCGTCAAGACATGAGGTAACGGATTCGCATAGCTGGCCGCTTGCACCGGCTCCGTGGTTGACAAGAGCACGGGAACCGTCGCGCCCTTCTTCACACTAATAGACACCAGGAAAAAAATCACACTGGTTTGCACCAAATACATCCCGATGAGTTTCTTTACGAGATTGTATCGCGTAACCATGATATAAAAGCCCCACAGAAAAATGATGACAAATGTCAAAAAATTGGGTCGCTGAAAAACTGCAGAAAATGCATCAACCATTTATTGAATCCTCGATAATCTCTTCAGCAGACAAGCTGAACACGATAGAAACGGCTGTTACCGCAACATCGACAGCCACACCGATTTGCGTGAGTACGATTCCCAAAGATCTTCGAGAAGCAGTTTCTAAGCCTGGAATTTCCAAATTCGCATAATTGAGGAACTCTCCACCCCCAATCATACACAAGCCACCTACCCCCGCGAAGATCAGCATCCCGACGCCGTCAGCATGTAAAACCTTTTTGGCAATTTGACTCCGGGTATTGTCATGACCAAAAATCAAAACCGATAAGATCATCCCCATGCCTAGAATCACCCCACCCACAAATCCTCCCCCTGGTCCGTATTGCCCAAAAAACAATACATGTAAACCGAAAATTTGGACCACCGGGATGAGAAAGCGCCCCAAGGTCTGTACGATAATGCTGTCGTGTGGGCGTATCATTATACCTGTCTCCTAAGCAGTAAAGCACAAGCAATGCCGGACGCAAAAATCACCACGGTTTCGATCATCGTATCAAGCGATCGATAGTCCATCAGTACCGCAGTCACAACATTCGGAGTGTTGGTATCCTGATAGCTCTGCTCGAGATAGGTCGGCGAAATATGAACACTCGCTGGAGAATTGGGGTCTCCAAATGCAGGAAGATCCTTCGCGGCATAGAGCAGAAGAACTCCCAGGAGAGGGAAAATAATTAACGTTGTCAGAGAAGGAGGCGGGCGCCGAAGCCGAGTGTCTTTGGGGGCAGTACCGAACAGAGTTAATAGAAACAGAACAGTAGCTAATCCTGCTCCTACGACGGCTTCAACGAAGGCGACGTCCACAGCCCCAATCCATGCCCATACCAACGCCAGGAAAAAACTATAAGAGCCCAAGAGCAGAACGGAACTCATCAAATCCTTAACCATGATGGCTCCGGCGGCAGTAGTAAGCAGAAGAAGGAGTAAAAGAATTTGAACTGAAAAGGTCATGAGTTTTCCTTTTTCCAGGGTTTTAAACCAGACCGGAGAGCTGCGCGAACCGTGGCATGGGTAATGCCTGGATTTAGAATATATAGCAAGGCCAACACCACTAGAATTTTCAGCATATTAGTCCCCAGTCCTTCATGCCAGGCGATTCCAATTAACATCAAAAAGGCCCCTAAGGAGTCTGTCAATGATACGGCATGAGAACGACTAAACACATCGGGCAATCGTATCACTCCAATCGCGGCAACAATCAGAAAAAATAATCCCGCTACTATAAAAATAATGGAAAGTATGTCCATGCTACGAATGTCCCTTTTCTTCCAAATACTTGGCCACTGCAAGCGCTCCGACTAAATTTAGCAGGGCATACCCAGTCGAAATATCAACAAACATATCGACTCGTTCAAAATAAACTCCAATGACAATAAGCAAAATAATGGCCTTGGTGGAAATGCCATTGAGCCCCAACACACGATCAAAAACTGTGGGACCGCGCAGGACACGGTACAGATACGCACCAATGAGAATAGCCAGCAACACTAAAACGCAGAAAAGAAAAATTTTCATAAATCCGGCTCTTCGTCCTTAAAAATATCTGCAATTTTCGATTCAATCTGCTTACTAGTAATATCTTCGGCTAAAGTTTTATCCATCGCGTGAATAATGAGTTTATTACGGTCAACCTCTGCGGTAATTGTTCCAGGTGTTAACGTAATGGAATTACCGAGAAGAACAACGGCTGCGTGGTGACGCAGTTTTGTTTCTACAGAAATCAACTGAGGAGCAATGGGAAGCGCAGGATGCAAAATAAGCTTGGTCAATTGAAGGCTACTTTGAACGATTTTATAAAAAAGCCATGGAAGGTAAAGCAGGATTCTGAGCCACAAACGAAATTTTGGAACAAAAGGTGAATGACCAGAGTTGATCCAAGCCACGGCGAAAGAACAAATAAACCCCAAACCAAGATGAATCCATGCAAAGCTGGCAGACAACAAAACCCAAACCACAAACAGCGCCATGGCTTTTAAAAACAGGAATTCGGATGATATGGGTCTAGTTCGAGTTGCCATAAAATTATCAGATACGGGTTTGACTGCACAGTATCAGTGTCATATGATTTTCCCTAAAAAACCAGCCCGGGACTTATAACGAACATCTGTATTCTTATAACAGTCGGTACCTATCTTCAATATTTATCTAAATAGAGCTCATGATATATATCTAATTTTCGAACAAGATATATCTAATTAACTAACATGAACCGGTTCCCACGTCGCATTGGGATTGTACCGATGAAACTCAAAGTTATGGGGATTCAAGGCAATAAGGTTAAGCCATTGATTATGAAATAATTGTTGAAGGATCGAGTGTTTTTGAATGATAGATGTGATTACGCTCGGCGTCTGTTCGATGACAGCTAACAGTCGCATCGGTTCATGATAGTGAGCGTTCCCGTCATTGACTGTTTGTAAGGGGAGTCCCATTAGCAAATCACTTTGGGTTCCCAGCATCATCCCAACACCCCCAACGACATTGTGTAACACTTTACTCCCACTTCCATACGACCATGGATCAACGGCAGGAAAATAATAACCCATGCTAATCCACTCGCCGACTATTAATGGCGCGGTCATAATTTTTTCAAGGATGGCACCTTCAGGATCAGCAATAGGATCATAAGAATGCAAGAAAACCCGACCGCCTAAATCTAATCCTTTGGTCAGGTTTCGTCTTCCAATGAGAAACGCTCCATTGCCGGCCAATCCCCATTCCGGGCGAGTATTCGCCCAATCGCAACTGCGTTCGTCCACATGAGCAAATGCCTGCTGTGGAGAAATTTTAGTCGGCGCTTTAGGAATGTGATGGCATCGCTCAAGAGCCTGCTTGGCGCCAGCTTCTTCGAGATCCTTGTTCAACGATTGCAAATCTTCTTTATGCGAATCTGGCAATTCCTCTAGATCGTAAAACTCGACCCGATCAGTCGTCGTGTTATGTTTCCCCGGAAGAAACCAGGCGTCATCGGGAATCGGCAATCCTTTTTCCTTGAGAATGCGACGAACATCAGGTTCATTCGCCATCGCGGCAAAAACGCGCGCATTGGCGTCGCCCGGCGCTCCCCCGCAAGCCCCGCAATCCAACGCCCCATAATAGGGATTGTTGTCCGTCTCACTTCCATGGCCACAGAGACACACCAACCGCGCAAAATTTTTGGTAAGCCCCATTCCACGCAAACCATTTTCGACAAATGTCGCCCGTTCCGAAAGAGAAAATCCCCGAGAAAGCCCGTCAGGAATTCCTTCCGCATTCACTTCTCCGATCCTGGGATTCTGAGGATCAGATGGCGTGGAAATTGAGATCTGGGTTGGAACCCTATGCGTCAACCAACTCTGGATGGTAGAGGTCACTGCACGAAATGGTTTTTGGAGCAAGGTCTTGCCCACCAACCCCAGACTAAAAAACAACCCCAAGACGTCAATCACCATCATCGACCCAATCGGATGATGCTTCAGGTCGTGAAAAAGATGCCCCCCCAGTAGGCGCCAGCGACTACCGGAAGAATATTTTTCTAACGCCGCTCCTTCTCCAGACCGAGGTGTTTCCGTCACCGCATGGTTAGGAGTCAATAGCACCGGACATAAAATGGCACGTTGATTATTATCAAAAGCTTGATGGCTAATGGGAATGCCAAAAAAACCTGCAAACCCAAACGTTTCATAGGGACCTTGGGCTTCAAGATGGCGACGAAATGATTCAGAACGTACGTCGATACAAAAGACGAGTTGTGCCTGGGGACGCGTTTCCAATTCCGGTACCGTTCCGCGATGCGCTGAAATATTTCTCAGAATCTTCTCTCGAAAGGAATCTTCGTACGCCTCAATCCATACCCGTCCATGTTGATCGGCAGGAGAGTGCTCTATCCATTGCAACAACATCTGGGCGTCAGTAAGCGAGAGATCGTGAACTTCTCTTGGAGATAACTCAAGAAACTGTGCCAAATGGAATAATCGCCAAACATGTCGGCATGTCATCTGTTTGGTTGGATCCCCAGATTGTCCTCCATGCCCCATTCGTTGGCGGTATTCCTCGGGTCGATCATTCCAATATGCAGTCAAGGTAGAAACCGTCCCGTCAATGCCCCATTCTTGTTGGCACTTGATGTTGGTCAACTCCACTTCATAGAATAGACGCACGGCCAGATATTGCGTGGTGTCAATGGGATGTTTGTGTTGCGCATGGTATGTTGGGTGTTCCCCAAGCCACCGTATATATCGCGTCCAGCCTGGTAATAATGATAGTTGCCTTGAGAGGTAATCTTCCCATTGTTCTTGGGGAATTTCGAGTTGGTCCAAGCTGGAATGGATCGCGTCCTCTGGATCTGCAGGAAGGCTATGAACTTTTTGGGCGAAATCTGTAACCCCGAGAAGCTGCCCCGAAAAATCTTTTTGCGCCAGGTTCCGCCATACTTGGTAGAAACCTTCTTCTCGGCCAGGCATTTCCCAGCCGGCTAATCCTTCATCTAGAAACGCCGTCACCCATTTGATGAGTTGATTATTGATTTGTTCAACCACCTCACCCTCAGTCAAATTATCAACCCAATCGCTGATGGTCCGTTGAGGCGATAAGGAAATGGGCGCTGACGTTTGCGAATGCGAATCCTCGGAACTTTGAGATGTAGCTTGAAAATCAGATGGCACGAATGTGGCTAACACACTCTTCCACAAATTCGTCAGATAGGCCTCTTCTGGATACTCCCGATTCTGCTCATATTCCTTGATGGTTTGTTCAATAATTCGTTTCTGGGATTCCTCGGAAAGATCTTGCCGAAACCGCTTTGTAGCTCCACCACCGCTTAACTCCCATTCCAAGAGGGATAGTGGCAATTCCTCGAGGCCAAAAAGTACGTGTAATTGCCAAACATCTTTGGCGGTAACTCTTCGACTTCCAATTTCAATAGAACCTTGTTCATCTAGGCGAGGCCCAACTCTGGAAAAAGCACGCTCAAAACTTTCTTTGGTAATACGACCATTTCGGTAAAATTGACGATACTCCTCATTTGGGAGATACCCATTTCCACCAAGGAGGTCCTTGCCTTTTCGAACAGCCTGATCAAACGGCAGATATTCCAATCCATGAATAGGATTTTGCGCGACCATGGTCCGCATGGGCCAAAATGGCGCAATGGGTTCACTGGCGTTCAATACAATTTGCCGAACCTGATCGCGATCTTCTGAGGAAAGGGACTTCACTGAAATAGGACTCATATTGAGCAACTTATTCCTGTCTCAGACATAAAAAAGGCCAACCGCTTCTCCCCATCTCCAAGGAAATGGTTTGTAACATGGTTGGCTTGTGTTGCGGATGACTTCACAAACTGAATGCGTCAAACACCCCACAGCCTTAAAAAGTTAAACTTAAGCCTAGAATGCCTATTCCTTTCAGTTTGAAACAAAAAGAAAATAAAAGTCTAGTCTTGATATGAAAAAAAAACAATCACTTTTACCATTTCCATCAAGAATTTCCGGAATGAGACAATACCACTGCTTGGACTGCGGTTAACCGCTTAATTTAAATAGGTCCTCGTTACCGTCCGCGGGGCAAAAGATCACCTGGAATCCATCATTCAAGGTCATGCGTTTACCGCCGTTGCAGTCTGGGTCTTCAGCGGGCACCCATTTCTTTACCCCGCCATGGTCCTTTTGTAGCGGCAGGTAATATTTCAAGTATTCATCTTTAGAAGCGAAATGGTACTTCACACCGGACTCGGGTCCCTGCGAACAAGCTCCCAGCCAAAGCGATATTAAAACCGCACAGAATATCGTTCTCATAGAAACCCTCCCGAAAGTATTGTCACGTTCACCTATCCATTTAAATAAGTCGGGATCAACATCATTCCCACTATTGTACGTCTTTAAATGATTCTGGACCAAGAGCTGTAAATAAACTAGAGACACATTTGGTTTATAGTCCTTCGATAAGAATTGTGCAAGTTCAAGTTAAGCGACTCTGATGGGGAATGTTCAAAGGCCAAGCCGCCCCCCAGATAGCCACCCGAACACACACCAATGTGCCCGGGGAATTGTGGGGAATTTTTGGGGTTTTGGAGGGAGTGGAAAGTATCTCGTAGCTTTTTTTCTCTACGGATCTCCATTCGCTGTGGTTGAAATCAGTAAGAAAGTCCCAGCGCTTCCGTAATGAATTTTACGAGCGGGCTCGTAGCCGAGAATGCCTTTCGAACCTCTTTGATGAATTCCGGCTTTAGCGCTAATGTGGGTTTGACCGTTTGAAGAACAAAAAAGGTTTTACGTTTCAAATCCACAATATGGGGATGGTCCGGATCAAATCCTTTGGGCGGGCGTTTTAGCCCGTCTCCGTCTACCCCGCCAAACCGCTTCACTAGCGCTCTGTTTTTTATCACCTTTCCCCATTGTTCTGAATTCCTTACAATGGCGGTACGAATTTTATTGAGCTCCGGATTGGGGGCCTTCCAGATCCCAGCTCCGAAAAATACTACATCCGGTGCAAGGTGCAAATAGAATCCGGGCGCGTGAGCGTCCTTGCCTGCTAAATGCCGAAAATGGCAACCCACGTGGTCCTTGTAGGGACGTTTATCCTTTGAGAAGCGTGTGTCCTTGTAGATCCGAAACATTGATCCGCCATTCGGCCTTGGGTCGGCGGTATAGTACTCGGAGATTTTGTTCAACGCCGGCTGGATAGTCGTGATGAATTCGCACACGGGGGCGACCACGTTCGAGCGGTAGCGATCCTTATTGGCATTAAACCACTCTCGATTGTTGTTTTTAGAGAGGTCGGAAAGGAACTCAAAAAGCTCTTTCGGAAACCCTGGAAAGTCTTTTTTCATTTTTTGTACTGTGAGAAAGTGTTGGGCATTTTCCACAAGTCCCCAGGTTTTCCAAGGTCTACCCAGATGCGATATATCACAACATTTTAATGGAGAAATTTCATATGAATATGATATCAGGAAATTTGGTCGGGGGCGATGATGCACACCCTGCCTCAGGTACGATTAAAATTGAAGGAGATGTTCTTAAACTGGTAGAGGTTCAATTAAGTGAAGCGCCAGACGCCCGGGTCCTCCTTGCCAAAGAATTTGACGAATCCTCGGGTATGCGCTTGGGACCTCTACAGGGTTTCACCGGAAGCCATGAGTACCCCCTTCCGTCAGGAGTGGACGCCAAGGATTATAATACAGTCCTAATTTGGTGCGATGAATTTAACGTCCCCATTGGGAAAGCACAGCTCTAGCCAGAATCTGTGGTGGCAGAGAGAAGTTCAAAACACCAAGCCGACGCCCCAAGGGGGGTCACTCGAACAGGCGCTAAAGCGCTCAAGAAATTGTGGGGGATTTTTAGAAATTTGGAGAATGTAGAAAAGTATCCCTTAGCTTTTTAACTCAATCGGTCCACTTTGCTCTGACGGCAAACAGACAATCTGACGCCACTACCCCTTTCTTAAACTTCCCTCTTCTCCCATGTGTCACAATGAGCGGATGTCTTTCACTTAAGAAGAAGAAGGGGTTTATGACCGAACATAATTTAGGGAAATGGCGCCAAGTTTACTTTGGGCGCGGCAAAACATATACCATTAATGGGCAGCAAATAGCGATGTTTAGCATTGATGGTGAGCTTTTTGCTATTGACGATGCCTGCCCGCACGTGGGAGCGTCATTGGGAAGCGGCAAATTGGAAGGGAAACTGGTGGCCTGCCCCGCCCACGATTGGCAATTTGACGTCACCAATGGAGAATGTATTACTGTCGATAGGTGTGATGATGGGTGTTATGTTGACACTTATCCGGTAAAAATAGAAAACGACGAAATAATTTTAAGCTTGCCTTTTTAAGCTATAAGGATTGGCTACTAAAAAGGGTTTACGCCAAGCTGACGTAAACCCTTATTTTACTGGTGGAGCTGAGGGGGATCGAACCCCTGACCTCTTGAATGCCATTCAAGCGCGCTCCCAGCTGCGCCACAGCCCCTTATTTTTTCTTTATCGCCGACGCTTTTCTTCCTATTGCGGCGGGTCCAAATACTAACGGATTTTGTTCCAAGACTCAACTCCAATTATTCTCCGCTCGCTCGCTCAAAAAGCCGCGCTTGTCTTCTCATTCAAACTTATTATAATTAACTAACCATTCTATTTTTTGTATTTCCTTACATAATTAAAGCCAAACACGGTTCCATTTTTTTATCTCCTGCCGCTTCGCAAACCATGACAAAGCTTAAAAAGAAACTTCGAAATATATTCATCGCGGGATTATTGATCACCGTTCCCATCGCCTTCACTTATTTTGTTCTCAATTTTTTGTTCAAAAAGCTGGATCAAAATTTGTCGCCGATGTTCACCAAGCTCCTGATCTGGGCTGGAGCGCCCATTCCGGAGGGTTTCCAGATTCCCGGCCTGGGACTAGCGATGACGCTGATTTTCATTTTCATCGTCGGCCTTCTGGCGACCAATTTCTTCGGCAAAAAACTTTTGGAAATCGGCGAGGCTATCGTCGAGCGCATTCCCGTGGTGCGCAGCATTTACACCGGCACCAAGCAGGTGGTGACGTCGATCGCCAAGGCGGACACTAACGCCTTTCGGCAATGCGTTCTGGTGGAGTTTCCGCGCAAGGGAGTTTACGCCATGGGCTTTGTTACCGGCGACGCCAAGGGCGAGGTCCAATCGAAAACCGCAAAACATCTGATCAATATCTTCATCCCCACCACCCCCAATCCCACTTCCGGATTCCTGGTATTCGCCCCCCAAGACGAGGTTCTTGAATTGAAAATGTCGATTGAGGACGGCATCAAACTCATTATTTCCGGCGGCATCGTCATCCCTCCCTACGATGAAAATTCTCCCCAGGTCGACGCGCAAAAAGTTAAAGCCATCAAGGATATCCAGGTTTGATCCCGGACCCCGCTCCGCTAAAAATTTTATACGTCGATAATCATCTGCTGGCGATCTCTAAACCTTTCGGAATGTTGACCCAAGGAGACTCCAGCGGCGACCCTTGTTTGCTCGACCGGGCGCGCGCCTGGGTCAAACGGGAATTCAACAAACCCGGCGAGGCGTTTCTGGGCCTCGTTCACCGGCTGGACCGTCCGGTTGCCGGAGTCGTTTTATTTGCGCGCACTTCCAAAGCGGCAGCCCGCCTGTCGCTCCAGTTCCGCGAGCGGTCCATTCAAAAAATTTATCTCGCCGCTGTCCATAAACCGGTCGCTCCCGAAAGCGGGGCGCTGACTCATTACCTGAAAAAAGGCCGGAGCTTGAAGGCTACTGTTTTCCCGAGGGAGGCGCCGGGCGCACAATTAGCGGAGCTGGATTACCAGGTGGTTAAATCCTTACCGGCGGGAAACGTTCTGGAGGTTCGGCCCAGGACTGGACGCTTCCATCAGATCAGGGCGCAGTTGGCCTTTATCAAACATCCCATCGTCGGCGACGTCAAATACGGCGCGCCCTCTCCTCTTCCCGAAAATCACATTGCCCTGTTCGCGCAGAAACTGATTTTCCGGCATCCGGTTTCCAAAGAGGAACTGTGCGTCGAAGCGCCCGTCCCGGAAGGCTGGCCCTTCCTAAACGGCTGACATGCGGAGTTTTTTAAAACGAATTCAGTTTGATGGAGCGGTCGACAGGACGTCCTTTTCAATATCTCCCTTGCGGATATGCAAACCCAAATCCATGGTGAGGGACATTAAAACGGGGACCAGAAACAGCGTGATCAAGGAGGAAAACGTCAGCCCTCCGATGATCGCCGCTCCCATCCCCCGGTAAAGCTCTGTCCCGGCTCCTTCCCCAAACGCTAGGGGAATCATTCCAAAAATGCTCGAAATCGCCGTCATCATGATAGGCCTCAGGCGGGTTTCGCAGGAATGCAACAGAGCCTCGTGCTCTTCCATGCCGTCCTTGATATTGTTCAGCGTCTGGTGAACGATGAGAATCGCGTTGTTCACCACGATGCCGGCGAGGATGATGATTCCCAACTGCGTCAATATGTCGAAGGTGATCCAGTTCCAGCCCGCCGCCATTTGCGCGGCGCCGGGGACGTTCCAGTCCTCTAGTATTCCTCCGATAAAAATCCGTTGCAGTTCGTTGTTGCCGACGATCCCAAGAAAAGCTCCCGACGTGGCGAACACCACGGTCAACATAACGATCAGAGGCCGCACGAAAGATTTAAACAAAGCAACCATCAAAAAGTAAATGAACGCCACGGCGTATACGAAGCTTCCCAACAAGGCTTGTTGCGTGGAGCCCAAGTCGTCCGCCAAGCCGCCCACCTGCAGGCCGTATTCCTCGCTCAAAGATTTTCGTAAAGGGTCGAGTTCTTCGGTCTCCACCCTATCGATGGCAGGTTGCATGGGCTGGTCTTTTTTCACCTGCACCAACAGGGTGATCGAGCGTTCCTTTTCGATGTGGTCGATTCTTGCGGGACCCGCGTCGACCGACACGTTGGTCAAATGTCCCAGGTAAGTCATTTTATTTTCGGCGGTCCAGACAGGTAGGGTGAGGTAGTCGTCCAGCGCCAATGGAGTATTTTTGTCCCGCACCAGAACGAAGTCGATCGGATCCCCGCGGTCGTTGAATTCCCCTAGATACTTGCCCGCGTTCAGCGCCTCAACGATATCCCCGATCTCCGGCACGCCCAGATTCAAACGCGCGTTCTGCTCCCTTTTAGGAACAAACCTCAACTCGGGATTCCCAAACTTGAACTCCGGGCGAACGGAATGAACTCCCGGGTGCGTGGAAATTTTTGGAATCAATTCCAGCGCCAAACTTTTGAGTTTCAACATGTCCGGCCCCAGAATTTCCACCTTAAACGTTTTGTCCGCCGAGCGAAAAATGGGTCTCTGCGCGGCGAAGGCAAAGCGATATCCCGGAATCTTGAACAGGTTGGAGCCGACTTCCCTGGACTTCAACGCCATTTTCACTTCCCCCTCTTGCCCTCTTGCCAGCTCCGGCTCGACTAAGATTCCTCCACCATTGAAGCGGGATGAAAACACCAGAAAGTTGCGACTGACGTCTTCCATTTTCACGATCTCTTTTTCGTAGGGGGCAAAGTATTCTATATTTTTTTCCACGGGATTCCCCGCCACGGGTTCCATCAACATGAATACCATGTTGCTGTTTCCGAACGGCAGGTAGTCGGAAGCGGGTAATAAAAGAAAACTCCAATAAAGCGTCCCAAGAGTCAATCCCACGATCCCCGATTTCCAGAAAAACTGCTTAACGCCCTTTCCCAACAAGAAATGCATGGCGTCAACATAAGCCCGGGCGACTCGTGTTCCTAACAGCGCAACCGGTTTTAAAATCGTTCGATGCAATTCGCCCGAAGAGTAATCCTCTCCGGGTTTCAGGCGGATGATCAACGGGGTCAGGGTGGGGATGACAGTGAGCGAAACCAGCAGGGACAGGGTGATGCTGGAACTGATGGTGATGGCGATATCGCGGAACAACTGTCCGGCTTCTTCCTGGATGAACACCACGGGAAGAAACACGGCGAGCGTGGTGAGCGTAGAGGCAAACACCGCGCCCCCTACTTCAGTCGTTCCATCGAAAGCGGCGCGCACGGCGCCCTTCTTCATGGCCAGATGCCGGTAAATGTTTTCTAGCACGACGATGGAATTGTCCACCACCATGCCGACGGCAAACGCCATTCCCGCCAGGGAAATTATGTTGACGCTACGGCCCAGCAGTTTGAGAATTATGAACACGGAGACCAGACTCAGGGGAATGCTGATTCCAACGATCAAAACGGAGCGCACCGATCCCAGGAAAACCAACAGGACGGCGACCGCCAGCAACGCGCCTAATCCGAGGTTGGATTTCACCAGACTCATCGCCTCGAAAATGTAATCGACGTCCTGATACACGATTTTAATTTTCAGGGGAATGCCGCGGTTGATGAACTCTTGATTTAGCTTCTCCGCCACCTTGCCTACTTCCCGGCAGGTATCGACAACATTGGCCCCGCTTTTGCGAATGATCCCGAAGGCGTTGGAAACCTGGCCGCTGATTTTGACGATGGATTCGCGGCGCTTGAAGCCGTCTACCACGCGGGCAAAGTCGCGCACGAAAATGGTTTTGCGTCCGTCGCGTTTCACCACGGCGTTTAAAATATCATCCGGGCTTTTGAATTCTCCCAGAGTCCGAACCGTGTAATTGCGGTCCGCCTCGTCGTGGAATCCGGCGCGCACATTTTGGTTTTCGTCCCGTAAACTTTCAATCGCCTCCTTGTAGGTAACGTGAAGGCGGGCCATTGCATAGGGGTCAAACTCCACGCGCATTTCCCTCTCCTCGCCGCCAAAGTGCCAGACCTCGGCCACTCCGTCGACTCTCAGCAAAGCGGGACGCGCCAAATCCTCCCCCACCTGGAACATGTAATTCTGGTCGAGGTCCGGACTTTTAGGGTGAGCTTTATCGAACACCATCCACATGATCGGACTGGAATTGTCCGTAGATACCGATTTCAAAGTCGGCTTGTCCGCCACCGGCGGCAGATCCTTCACCTGCTGGAGCTTATTGTTGACGTCGATCATGGAGATTTTCTTGTCCGTGCCCCAGTCGAATTCCAATTCGATCTCGCTGGATCCATGCGAGCTTTTGGAGATCATTCTCTTGAGACCTTCGACGGATTCCAACTGGTCCTCCAGGCGGCGGGTGATGTTTTGCTCCACCTCGCTTGGGGAGAGTCCCAGGTATTTGGTTGTGACCTGTATCAAAGGTTTGTCGACGGTGGGGATCAACTGGCGCGGCAGGCTTTCGAAACTGAGAACCCCCATGACGGCCAGGAAAACGACGGCAACCACGACGGTGTGGTAGTTGCGTATGGAATACTCGACAAGTTTCATCCTGCTTTTTGCTTTTTCGCCGTAGCATTTTCAGCCGGCGGCGGGGCGCTTGCGGCGGTCGGGGAGTTTTTATTTTTGGATTTCGGGTTGGTGATGAACACCTTCACTCCGGGAAACACCGCCCCCGAGCCGCGCAGGACAAGGTCGGCGTCCGCTTTCAACTGATGCGTGAAATCCTCAATCTCCACATAGCCGTCCTTTTCCCTGAAGGCCTTGACGGGAATCAGATGCGCTCGCTCTTCTTTAATTACGTACACCGCCGAACCTTGCTCCGAAATCGCCAGGGAAACAGATGGAACGTGAAGCGCCTGCTTCCGCGTTTGAAATTGCATCAAACATTCCAGAGTCAGGCCGGGAAAAATTTTCGGGTCGGGCTTGACCAGGTTGATTTGCACCTGAATGTTCCCAGAAAAAATGTTGGCGTCTGGAACGACCCTAACGTGTTTTTTTAAATTCTTGTTTTGGTCGAACTTCAAATTCAATTCCGGAATAAAAAATTGAACGTTCGTGAGCTCGGCCAATTTCCCCCGGTAACTTTGCGGCAATTCGACCACGGCTTTCAACTTTGAGGAACTGATCATCTCCACCAGCGGAGTCCCCGGTTGAGCCAAAGCGCCCTTCTCGATATTTTTGGAAACAATCACCCCGTCGAACGGCGCCACAATAAGAGTTTTTGACAAATCCAACGCAGCCATAGCGCGCCTCTTTATGGCAACGTCCAGGTCTGATTTTTTTTGAACGATATCCTCTTCGCGAGACGTTTTCCCCGCCTCCCGCGCCGCCCGGCTGGCCCGCACGGTTTCTTCCGCCCGTTGCGTCTTGTCCACCGCCTCGTCCAGAACGGAAACGGCGAGCACTCCCTCCTCGGTCAGCTTTTCGGTCCGCCTCTGTTCCTTTAAAGTCAGATTCCAGGCGCTTTCATCGGCCTTGACCTGGGCGTCCAGTCGGTCCTGTTCTTCCGGGCGCAGACCTTCCTGAGCTTTTTCATATTCCTTTTCCGCCGCCGTCCGCTCCGACTCCAATCGCTCCATTTCCAATTCGTATTCACGCGAGTCGATCGCAACCAGAGTTTGACCCGCGCGCGCCCTCTGCCCTTCCTCAATGAAAACGTCCAGAACCTGCCCGGTGATTTCCGAGGTCAGCGTCACCCGCTTTTCCGATTGAATATTGCCAACCGTGCGGACCCCGTCCACGACGTCCTTGTAAACGACTTTCCCAATTTGCACCGGCAGAGCCAACTCCCTTTTTTTCGGGAGTTCATTATTCATAGCGGGATCGCTGCAGGCGGAAAGGACGAGACAAAAAATTATCGCCGCAAGGGGACGGCAATTTTTCCACTTAAAATTTTTTTTGGTATAATCCAAGGGCGCCTTTTAGAAAGCATTGTTTTTTCTATATATTACACGACTTGAGGGATGCTGGCAAAAAGCTTCTATGACTCTTCCAACGAAAAAAACTTCCTATCAAACCACTGACGCTGAAAATCCCTACCCTCTGGAAGGGTTCGATTATCGTCTGGTGGACGCCGGAGACTTCCAAAAACTCGAAAGGTTTGGGCCGTATCATTTCATCCGTCCGGCGCCCCAGGCCATCTGGCCGCGCAGACTGGGAGAAAAAGAATGGAAGCAAGCCAAAGGCGAGTACCGGTATTATAAAGGAAAGGAAACGGGCGGGGAGTGGACCCTGTTTGACAAACTGCCCAGGGAAGGCTGGCCGGCGAGGTTTCACGATTTAACTTTCCAACTGCGACCCACCGGGTTCGGTCACATAGGATTATTCCCGGAACAGGCGCCCAACTGGATATGGATCGCTGAAACGCTGAGACGAATTACGGATCGCGAAATAAAAGTCATCAACCTGTTCGGCTACACCGGCGGCAGCGCCTTGGCCGCGGCCTCTGCCGGCGCGCACGTCACCCATGTCGACGCTTCCAAGGCGTCCGTCACCTGGGCGCGGCAAAATCTGGAACTCTCCGGTCTGGGCGACCGGCCCGTGCGCTGGATCGTCGACGACGCCTCAAAGTTTTTGATACGCGAGAAAAAGCGCGGCAACCGCTACGACGCCGTGATCATGGACCCGCCCACCTTCGGTCGCGGACCCAAAGGCGAGGTCTGGAAAATCGAAGATCATTTATCTGAATTGATGCTTCAATGTCGCGACGTGTTGAGCGACGATCCCTTGTTTGTTCTGCTCACCACGCATTCGCCGGGCTTTTCCGCGCTGACCTTGCAAAACATGATCCTGACGCATCTTTTCAAACACGGAACCGGGCGCATAGAATCCGGCGAAATGTCGATATTGGACAGCGCCTCAAACCTCCACCTGCCTAGCGGCTTTTATTCACGTTGGATAAGTTCCAGCCTCGGCTAAGCCAAAATAGAAGACTCTCTATAAAGGGAAATACATGGCGCGGGAATTTTATAATTCAATCAAGTCGGGCGCTCAGAACGACCCGGACCGGACGGCGATCATCGACGGAGAGGTTTCCTTAAGCTACGCCGAGTTGCTGGAACAAGTCGAAAAGTTTTCCGCCGCCCTGGAAACTCTGAACCTGGGACCGGACAGCAAGCTGGGGATTTTTTGCCTCAACCAAAAAGAATTCCTCGTCGCTTTGCTAGGCGCCTTTCTTAAAGGAGTCCCGGTCGTTCCGTTCAACCTGCTCTTGGGTCCGGAGGATCTGGTCTTTGTCGCCAAAGACGCGGGCGTGGACGCCATACTGTTGAACGCAGCTTTTGTGAAACCGGAAACGGCGCCGTTCTTTAACATGTTCCCGCATCGGATCGTCGCGGGACAAGGCGAGAACGTCGGCCTGCTCAAAGAGGGGTTTCACTCCTTCGAAGATTTTCTGGAATCGGGAAACGCCAGCGACGCTTTGACGAAACATAAACGCGGAGCAAACATTCCCGACCTCATCCTTTATACCTCGGGCACGACGGCGCGTCCCAAGGGCGTGACGCTTAACGAATCCCAGCTATTCGCCAACACTGGAGCCGTTCGCGAGCATTTGCCGTTTTCCAGCGAGGACCGCGTCATCATGGCCCTGCCCTTGTTTCACTCTTTCGGCAACATCATTGCGCTGGTGATTTTGCAATCGCACGCCACCTTGATTCTCGTCCCCCAGTTTGCGCCCAAGACGCTTCTGGGCGCCATCGACCGGCACAAAGCCAGCGTGCTCCCTCTGGTGCCGACCATTTATTCTTTTCTGGCGGACCTTTACCAACGCGGCGGTTACGACGTTTCGTCTTTAAAATATTGCATCTCTGGCGGCGCGGCGTTGCCCGTTGCTCTGCTCCACAAAGTGGAGGAGGTATTGGGGGTGACGGTCATCGAAGGTTACGGCCTGACGGAAACGGCGCCGGTGATCGCGGTCAACACGTTCAAGGACGGCAGTATTCCCGGTTCGGTGGGTCCGCCTCTGAGCAACGTGGAGACGCGGATCGCGGACGACGCCGGCAGACCGGTGAAACAAGGAGAGGTCGGCGAAATCTGCGTGCGCGGGCCTTCCGTCATGAAAGGCTATTGGAATCGCCCGGAGGAAACCCGCGAGGCCTTTGGCCCCGAGGGTTGGTTTAAAACCGGCGACCTGGGTCATATTGACGAGGCGGGCAGGCTTTATATTTCAGCCGGACGCAAGAAGGATCTCATCATCCGCGCCGGGGAAAATATTTCTCCGTTGGCAATTGAAAATGCGCTGATGAATCACCCTGCGGTGGCGGAGGCGGCGGCTATCGGAACGCCGCACGAGCGCATGGGGGAGCAGGTGAGCGTTTGCATCGTCCTGCGCGCAGGGCAAACGGCCACGCCCGCGGAGTTCAAGGAGTTTTGCCGCAATAAACTTCCCGCTTACATGGTCCCCGATCAATTTAATTTCTACGCGGAACTGCCGAAAAACGCGGCGGGAAAAATCCTCAAAAAACAATTGAAAGAAGAGTTCGCAACCAGGCAAGCGCCTGGAGGCTAATGTTTACGATTGGCTATTTTTCCTTAAACTGACAACTGTCAACCGACCGCTGCAAACTATTTTTTTATCAGCCTCCGGCGGCGCAGCGGAAGCCAACTCCGACATTACGAAAATCTCGCAGGAAAGCGTTGCGTTTGGCCGAGCGCAGAAAATCGATCCTCGTGTTCCAGGCGCCGCCGCGAATGATTTTATAGCCGCCGCTGGGCGGGCCTTTGGGATTGTCTTTCGGACTCAGACTGTAAAAGTTTTCCAACATCCAGTCGTTGGTCCATTCGGAAAGGTTGCCCGCCATGTCGAACAAATTGTAGCCATTAGGCGGAAAAGCGCCGACGGGGGCCGAAACCGCATAGCCGTCGTTATGCGCGGCATTTTTAATATTGAGAGCGCACTTCTCATCGCAAAAATTTCCCTGCTTTCCCGAAAAGGTATCGCCGGTATAAAACGCCTTGCCCGATCCAGCTCGGGCGGCAAACTCCCACTCCGCCTCGCTGGGCAACCGCTTGCCGGTATTTTTACAGTACTGGTCGGCCTCAAACCAAGTGACGCTATCCACCGGAAGCTCAGCCCCGGTGTATTGCGACGGATTGGTTCCCATCACTTTCTGGAAATCCGCCTGGGTCACCTCGTACTTGTCTATTTTAAACGGGTCCAGACAAACCTCGTGCACGGGCCTTTCGTCGAGATTGCCCTTTTCACTGCCCATTTTGAAGCATCCCCCTTTTAGGGCGACGAGGCTTTGCTTGATTTTTGCCGGGCCGGATAATGCGATCAATTCTTTTTGAACGATCAGGTCCATGTCCTTAACCAAGTAGTAATCCCGGCGAGGGACTCCGATAAACTCTATTCTCACCTGCTTTTTGGGAACCAGTTCCACCTTGCCGGTCCGGGGAAAATACATTCGATAATGTGGAATGGGATCGCGGGATTTAGCCTCAATATAATTCCTCATATTGTCCTTGCCTTGGGGCGGCGCGACCACCGTCTCGTCCACGATTTCGGCCTCCTCGCTTTCGGACTGCCCCTCCCAAAAGACCCGAACCTTTTTGCCGTGGGAAACGGGCAGGGCCAGGATTTTTGTCGTCAACTCGCCCGCTTCTTTCCATTTTTTAAAACGAATTTTAATGTCTGCGAGCGACTTCATCACGCGATAATTATTTGGATCCACTTGCAACGCCTTTTCATAAAGGCCTTCCGCCGTTTTATAATCGTTCTGGGTAAACGCGCTGTCTGCTCTATGAATAAAATCGTTGGCATTTTCCGCAAAGGCGAATGGAACCGACGACCAAAAACAAACAAGACAAAAACCCAACGCTCTGTTTAAAAATTTCATGTGCTGTCCCATTGAAATATCCTTAAATAAAAGTTCAGGAATTATTTTTGAAGGAAGGCGTTAATTATATCATTCCAAGTCCGAAATCCAACCCTAGATGGAGGAGCGCAAAAGCTCCGGCGAGGCGAAAGAAAAATAATTCAGGCCTCCGGTTTTTTCCCGTCGCTCTCGTCTTTCTTTTTGGGTGGTACTTTTTTGGGCGTCTTGGAGGTCTTCTGTTTTTTTAACTCCTCCCACTCTCCGCCTAAATCTTTTTTCCGCTTTTCCCGCTGGGAGAAAAAATCCGTTCGTTCAATCATTGCATTCTCCAGGACAAAAAGAGACCTCGATCCAGCCGGGCTGGTTTGTTACATATAATGAAATTATATGGGGCGGTGGAGAAACTGTAAACCGTTTATGAGGGGAAGAGGGGATAAGATTGTGAGGCGTTAAAAAAAGAACTCAACCAGTTCATCCAGACGGTAATTGATCTCCTCGGATACCTGCTCCAATTCATCCTTGTTCAAGCCCACAATTCCCACGGGGTCGGCTTGGGGATCAACGTCAAAGCTTCTGTTGCCGCAAGTGTGCCCGAGCGTATTGGCTATGATGTTCGCTAGGCTGACCGTGGCGGTTTTGAACTGGTAATCCTCCGATTCAAAGGGATCGTGATGGTGGGCCACGGGATCGACCAGGCTTTCGGGAAGCTTCCAGGCCCTCAATAACTCCTGGCCGACGAGGGCGTGGTCGTAGCCTATGATTTCCTTCTCAATCAAATTGGCGGGCATTTTTTTATCTCGACTGATTTCCAGAACCTTCCTGGAGACGTCAGGCAGTTTTTTGAACAATACCAGCTTGCCAACGTCGTGCAACATCCCAGCCAGAAACATACTCTCCAATCCGTCTCCCCCGCGCCGGGAGGAAAGATATTTCGCGGCAAACCCGCAAGCCAGGCTGTGTTTCCAGAATTTTTTCATGTCCACCAGATCCCTGGGAATCCCCTGGAATTGATCGGTCACGGAAGCGGCAAGCACAAGATGACTCAACTGCTCGGTTCCCACAAAGGAAAGGGCCGTGGTGATATTCTCCACAGGCTGGGACAAATTGTAAAACGAACTGTTGACGATTTTTAACAAGCGGGCAACCAGAGCGGAATCGCTGCTGATTATTTTCCCCAGGTCGTCAAACGAGGTCTCCGGATTGTCGAGCGCCGCTTTCAGTCTGAAATAAACTTCCGGCAGGGACGAGACCCAATCGTCAATCAAATTGGTTTGCATTTTGGTTGTAGTCGATATGGAGGCGAAACCCTCAAATTATTTTTGAGGCTTACTAATAAATATATCATGCTAATTTAATCAACCCCTATTTACCAGGTCGTGCTTCGGCGGGGCAGGTCAATCCAACTCAAATTCCGTTCGCCAGTCGACGTCGTCCTTGAGGGGAGGTTGTTCTTTTTTATCGAGTATCAAATTTTCCAAAACCAGATAGTCCATCTCCGTGCGCATGAAACACAGGTAGGCTTCTTGCGGGGTACAGACGATGGGTTCGCCGCGCACGTTGAACGAGGTGTTGATGATGAGAGGACAGCCTGTTTCGCTGTCAAATTTTTTAATCAGATCGTAATAACGCGGGTTGGTTTCGCGGTCGACGGTCTGGATGCGAGCGGAATAATCAACGTGCGTGATTGCTGGCGCCCCGGAACGGGACACGTTCAGCAAATCGATTCCGAACAATTTTTTTTGCTCTTCGGAGGGTTCCAGGCGTTTGTCTTTTCGGACGCCCGCGACCAGCAACATGTAAGGGCTATCGGAATCCATCTCAAACCATTCCCCTACTTTTTCCCGGAGGACCGAGGGCGCGAAGGGGCGAAACGATTCGCGGTTTTTAATTTTGAGGTTCATGACGGACTGCATGGCGGGACTGCGCGCGTCGCCGATGATACTGCGTCCGCCCAGGGCGCGGGGACCAAACTCCATCCTCCCCTGGAACCATCCGACGACTTTTTCGTCCTGTAACTTTTTGGCGACGCTTTGGCTCAGATCGCCGTCGTCGCATTCCCTGAAAGGGGCGCCGCTTTGATTCAGAAACTCCTTGATCGCCTGCGTCTCGAATCGCGGCCCCAAGTAAGCGCCTTGCATGAGATCCTTGCCGTTTCCCTTACGATCATTGTTCAACACCTGACGCCAGATGTACAAGGCGATCCCCAACGCCCCTCCGGCGTCGCCCGCAGCGGGTTGAATCCATATATTATCGAATATTTTTTCCTTGAGGATTTTTCCGTTGCCAACGCAGTTGAGGGCCACGCCCCCGGCCAGGCAAAGATTTTTCATTCCGGTCGACTGACGAACGTGCCGGGCCATGTTCAACATGATCTCTTCGGTGACCGCCTGCATGGACGCGGCGATATCCATCTCCCGCTGGGTGAGCGGGGACTCGGGCTTTCTGGCGGGCGCTCCAAACAGGTCGGCAAACTTTTTGTTGGTCATCGTCAGGCCGGCGAGATAGTCAAAATATTCCATGTTCATGTGGAACGACCCGTCCGGTTTTAGATCGAGTATATTGTCGCGGATCAAATCGACGTAGCTGGGCCGACCGTAGGGGGCGAGGCCCATGACTTTATATTCGCCGCTGTTAACCTTGAAGCCGAGGTAATAGGTGAACGCTGAATAAAACAGGCCGAGGGAGTGAGGGAACCGCAACTCCCGGATCATTTCCAGATGGTTGCCTTTGCCGACGCCGATACTGCTGGTGGCCCATTCCCCCACCCCGTCCATGGTTAAAACGGCGGCCTCGGAAAACGGGGACGGGAAGAACGCGCTGGCGGCGTGCGACTCGTGGTGTTCCGCGAAAAGTACGGGACCATAATAGTTCAGAGCCTCGCGGATATTTTTCCGCGTCCACAGTTTTTCCTTGAGCCAAAGGGGGAGCGATTTTAAGTAGGAGCGGATTCCCCTGGGAGCGACGCTGAGGTAGGTTTCGAGAATGCGTTCGAACTTGATGAAGGGTTTGTCGTAGAAACCGACGTAATCCAGATCGGCAACGCCAATCCCACCTTCTTTCAAACAAAACTCGACTGCTTTTTTTGGAAAGTCTGCGTCGTGCCTTTTCCGCGTGAACCGCTCCTCCTGAGCGGCGGCGACGATTTCCCCATCCTGCACCAAGCACGCGGCGGAGTCGTGATAATAAGCTGAAATGCCAAGTATGTTCATTTTTATTTTAACTTTCCAAACGGCCTGGATTCATAGTTAAAAACACGTTTTGTTCTACTAACCATGCCCGCCAGCTCCTTTAATTTTCTCCATCAATCCCGACCAGGCGTCAAGGGTTTTATCCATGCCAAACGTTTCGTCGGCCAGGCGGCGGGCCTTCTCCCCTATCTCTGGTAAGGACTCACTTTGCCGGTAGGCTTGCAAAATAGTTTCTTTAAGCGCTTGTGCGTTGCCGGGCGGAGAAACGAATCCAACGCCCTCTTTATGAATGAACCGGCTCAGCCCGCTTTCGGGTTCCATGACCGCTAAAACCGGGCAACCCTGAGCAAGATAATTGATCGTCTTGCTGGGAAACGCAACCTTATAAACGCCCTCCTTTAAGGAAATAAGCCCAAGGTCGGCGGTTTGCATGGCTTTACTCGCCACGTCGGCGCTTTGTCTGGGACAAAAGAACAAGGTGTTATTAAGAATTTCCTTTCCTCGTTCTTTCAGGCGTCCTTCATAAAGCCCTTCGCCCATGAAAAAGAATTCTAAACATTCCTCGTCCTTTAGAAGCAAGGCCGCGTCGATCACCGTATCCAATCCCTGGAACATGCCTATGTTGCCGGCGAACAGGATGCGGAATTTTCCTGGAGGTTTCACAGCCTCTTCAGGAAGTTCGCAGGCGGCTTCCGGAGTCGGCAAAATGAAACTGTTGATAATGTGAAATCGCCCGCCGTCGTTCATCCCTCGAGACGTCAGAGTATTTTTCATATCCTCCGACAATACGACCAGGGCGTCGGCGTTCTCGCAGTTTTTCTGGTCGATCTTCAACATCCAATTATACAGCCGGGAGTTTTGAATGAAACCGCCCAGGCGCCCCACCTCGGGATAAATATCCTCGCACTGGTAAACAAACGCCGCTCCAATCTTCGCCGCCGCAACTCGAACCGCCCAGCCCATAAAAACGGGCGGAAAGGAGGTGGTCATGAGAACGTCGTATTTTTTATTGGTAAAAACGTGAAGCAAGATTCGCATTGAAAAAATCAGGATATTGATTATGCGGGTCAGAAACCGGTTTTGTTTTTCCGGAAAGACGGGGACGCGATAAACTTTGAAGGCCCTTTGATTTTCCAGCGCTGGAGGCGTCGGGAAATCTCGCTGTGGGGAAAATGCCCGCCGGGCGCCGAGAACCGTCACCTCGTGCCCGTCGTCGATCCACCGCCGGACAATGTGAGGAAGCATGGCGGCAAGAGGCGTATCGTCGGGCCAAAAGAATCGGGTAACGATGAGTATTTTCATTGAAGCAGGGAAAGGAATCTAAAAATTAATTGTAATCGTGGAGTTCGACGTTTTTCCATCGATGGCAAAGCCGTGCCGTGCCTATGATTAAATTCACCACCCGTTGAGAGACGTTGTCTACGAGATAATCGGCGGGCGTGGGCGGCGGCGAACCAGCTGCGTAGGGCCGAACGGCTTGATCGATGCACTGCAAAATCGCCGCCGGCTCCAGGCCGGAGATAAGAATACTACCGGTATCCAAGCCTTCCGGACGCTCCATGGCATTGCGCACGGTGACGGCGGGGAAACCCAGCAGGGAAGATTCTTCCGTGATCGTTCCGCTGTCGGACAAAACACAAAAAGCGTTTTTCTGAAGCTTATTGTAGTCGAAATAGCCGAAGGGTTTCGGAAACTGAACGCGCGGATTGACGACTTTTTGCGAAAGGTTTTCCAGGCGGCTCCGGGTCCGGGGATGCGTGGACACAACGACGGGCATGTCGTGGGCGTCGCAAGCCCGGTTGAGAGCCTCCAGCAATTGGAGCAGATTTTTAGAGCTGTCGACGTTTTCCTCGCGATGAAAGCTGGCAAGTATGTATTTTCCTCGCTCCAGATCCAGGTCGTCTAATATGGCAGAGCGTTCGATATCGCTCTCAAAATGATCCAACACCTCTTTCATCGGCGAACCGGTGAGATAAATATGCCGGTGCGGCAAGCCCTCGGAAAGCAGGTGGCGGCGAGCATGCTCGGTATAGACGAGATTGAAGTCGGCGATGTGATCGATGATCTTGCGATTGATCTCTTCGGGAACGTTGGGATCGAAGCAACGGTTTCCCGCTTCCATATGGTACAGGGGAATTTTCATCCGCCGGGCCATGATTCCGGCGATGGAACTGTTGGTATCGCCCAATATCAACGCCGCGTCGGGGCGTTCCTTCTGAAAAACCTTTTCCACCGAAGAAAGAATACTTCCCATGGCGGCGCCCAGCGACCGGGTATCCGCTTCAAGAAAATGATCGGGCTTTGGCAGTCCCAACTCGTCAAAAAAAATCTCGTTCAACTCGTGATCGTAATTCTGGCCGGTGTGGATCAATTTATGATCCACCGCTTCGTTCGCTTCGTTAAGCCGCGCAATGACGCGGGACAAGCGGATGATCTCCGGACGCGTGCCAAGTATGGTAGCGACTTTAAGTTTTGCAGAAGCCATGGGTTCAGGAGCCGGAGCTAACAGACTCGGCAAGAATAACGGGTTCGAAAATAGTATCAGCCGCATTGGGATCGTAAATCTCATGCGCCCAAAACAGGGTCAACAACTCCGTATCGCCGACATTGGCGATCGTGTGGGTGTGCAGAGTGGGAATGTCGATGTATTGTGGCCGCTCTCCATTCACCTCGAATTTTACGATTTCATCGTTAAACATTCTTCGCAGACAAATTTCCGCCTGGCCTCGGACAACCAGAAACCGTTCCAGCTTGGACAAATGATAATGGTTGCCCCGCGTGATTCCCGGTTTGGTGGTGGAGACAAAGGACTGGCCGCCGTTAAAATTTTTAACCGCCTCGAACAAATGTCCCCGGTCGTCTTCGTGAAGTTGCAAATTCCGGGGATAGGCCTGGGGGAACAGATAGGACCGATAGGTATTGAAGAGCGCCAGGTCCAGCGGGTCGCGCAGGTCGGGAACAATATGGGCGCCGTAGGAAGCGGCCATGGAGCGCAATTTCTCCAACAGTTCGCTCACCATCATGGGCGCTCCGCCGACGGCGACGTCGCCGGTATTTTTGGTCAGGATCGCCTCGTAAATAATGTCGGCAACCCTTTGCGCGTGGATTAATTCCAACGCAGAATCTTCAATTATTTTGGGAGCCTCGCCCTGGGCCAGTTGATGGCAGAAGGTGGACACGACGGAGTTGTAAAACGGCCTGCCGCTCTCGCCAAAGACATGCGGCAGGATCATATTGCTGAATTCGCCGCCTGATTTTTTGGCCCATTGCCGAAAACGCTCGGCGCAAATTCTTTTCGAGCGACCGTAAGCGCCTTCTTTATAAATATGAGTGGAGGAAGAAAAAATAATATGCGCCCGGCTTTCCAGACGCTCCAAACTTTCGACCAAATCATCCGCCAGTCGGATGTTGACGGTTTCCAACTCCACGCCGTCGCCCCGGTTCATTCCCGCAAGGTGAACGACGACGTCGCAGGAGTCGACAAAGTCGTCCAGTGCGTCCGGCCCATCGGCAAAGGTCGAGCGGTTGGCCGCCTTGACGGTCGTTCCCTCCCGGCCTTTTAAAAAGGCGCGCAAATGCCAGCCGATCAAACCTTCCGCGCCGGTGATCCCGACGACAATATTCCCTGGCGATGAAGAGGATTCCGGCACGGGGTCAGTCCTTCAATGCCGCCTGAATTTCCGGCAGGGTTAACAATAACTCCTCGACTTCTTCAACGGACAACTGGACGGTATTCCCGGACGTGTAGTCTTCCATCGCGGCTTCTTCGGGGTCGCCCTCGACAAAATACTTATTGTAATTGAGATCGCGCGCGTCCATTTTCACCCGGTAATAATCGCCCATGTCTTCGGCCTGGCGCAACTCTTCGCGGGTCGCCAGGGTTTCGTGGATTTTTTCGCCGTGGCGCATGCCGATGACCTTTACGGGAACGTCGGACTTAAAAATATTTTTCAGCGCCTGGACCAGATCGTCCATCGAGCAGGAGGGCGCCTTGCGTATAAAAATATCCCCCTGCCTGCCGTTTTGAAACGCAAACACCACCAGATCGATGGCCGCGCTGAGGGGCAACATGAAGCGCGTCATCTCCGGCAAGGTCAGTGTGATTTCGCGATTCGCCTTGATCTGGTTGATGAACAACGGAATCACCGAGCCTCGGGATAGCATCACGTTTCCGTAGCGGACGCTACAGATCAGAGAATCGTCCTCGCCGAGGTTTCGGGAAAACGCGCGCGCTGCCTTTTCCATCAGCGCCTTGGTCATGCCCATAGTATTGATGGGGTAGACCGCCTTATCGGTGCTCAGGCAAACGACTCTGGAGACGCCCGCTTGCTGGGCGGACGCCACGACGTTTTGGCTTCCGATCACATTGGTCTGAACCGCCTCCATGGGAAAGAATTCGCAGGAAGGCACCTGCTTCAACGCTGCGGCGTGGAAAACGTAGTCCACATTGCGCATCGCGCTGTCGACGCTGGAACGGTCCCGGACGTCGCCAATATAAAATTTTACTTTCGGATTGTTCAGGCCCAGTCGCATTTCCTCCTGCTTCAATTCGTCGCGGCTGAAAATCCGAATCTCCCTGAAAGGTTCGTCGGCCAGGTACTTCAAAAACGCATGGCCAAAGGACCCCGTGCCCCCCGTTATTAAAATGGATTTGTCTTCAAAAGAACTCACGCAAATTCCTTATGGATAATTTCGAATGTTCGGAGGAACCAACCGTTTTGCCGAAAACGCGATTCACAAATACGGAACGTTTGCGTCAATATAACAAAACGGCAAATTAAACGAAATCAAATTAAATCGCCGTATTGGAGCGACGGTTGTGCGTTTACATTTGAGGCGGAGAAACTTAGAATTAGATTGTAGAACGTCGCCAAATTTTTTCCCATAATTCCAAACAGCGCCGCACATTAACGATTCCCTAAAAAACGCCATTCAATGAAAGATTGGTTCCTCCTTATTTTCCTCGTCCTGACGGCCTATCTGGGCGTTCAATCCATGTTTCTTCCTATTTCCGGGTGGGCGGTCACTTCCCTGTTCAGTTATCTGGCTTTGTGTTTTTTGTTGATCAATTTAGCTCACCTGAAAAACGCCGGGATTTTAAAATCGCGAATCACCTGGACGACCGGTCTGTTTCTGGCTTTCATGGGTTGGACCGCCGTCGGTTTTTTTTACTCTGTCCGGCCCGACGACAGTTTTGACTCCCTTGCCAATTATCTCGCCGCCATGGCATTTGGAGTCGGCTTGCTATTGTGTTTGAACACGACGGCTTTTGTGGACCGAATCATGTGGGCGGTGATTTTAGCCGCCTGCGGCCACGGACTTTTGAGCCTTGGTTTTCAATTTGCCTACCCTTTGGAATCCAAACTTTGGGTGTCGATTTTTCCCAACGACAATATCATCGTCTATTATTATTTTTTTCCGCTGGCATTTTGCTGTTTCCAGTACAAAAAAAATCCCGACCGCTTGCATAAAATCGTCGCCGGGAGTGGGTTCGTATTGATCTGGCTCAACATGTTTTTCACGGCCTCGCGCGGCGGTTGGTTGCTCCTTATTTTGGGAACCATACTGATCCTGGGCAGGGAATGCCGACAAAAAGATTTTCGCTTCGTTTACAGCATGGCCGCTGGAATTCTGATCACCGTGACCCTTTTTATAAGCGTCAAAACTTTTCTTCATTACCAGCGCCCGCAATCCGATTCAAACCCGCCCGTCGTCAAGGCCACCATTTTCGAAGAGGGGTTGGATTTTTCAATCGCCTCCTATCTGCGAATTGCCTACTGGCAAGGGGCTTTAGATATTTTCGCCGACCATTGGCTGTTGGGGTCCGGACCCCATACCTTCTCCACCCTCTACTCGAATTATGATCGGTTCAACCTCCCTCCCAACCAAATGCCGCACGACGCCCACAATCTTTATTTACAGACTTTGGCGGAAAATGGCGTGGTGGGTTTTGCTTTGTTGTTCGCTTTTGTATTTCACGTCTACCGCCGCCTCAACAAACTTTTAAAGAACGACGACCACCCGGAAAAGGACCGGCTTTTTTATCTGGGCACGGCCCTTAGCTTTTACCTTCTGTATAATTTGATCGGCTTTATCGTTCTGCCCCAGTTTTTTCTTTATCACTTCACCTTGCTTGTCTTCCTGATAGACTTTTTGGACCGAAAGTTTTCGCCCAAACCTCCCGCAACGCTTGGCTCCGCGAGGAGTTTCATCGCGTTTGCCTTCTCGATATTTGCGCTTGGCGTCGCCGGGGCGGGTTATCATTTTGCTTATTACAATATGAACGCTTCAATTATCCGCACAAATTCTTTTGAGGAAATAGCGGAAACTCTTAAGACGGCCAAAAGGCTCTGCCCAAAATGCGACCACCCTTATCTTTTCATGTCCGAAGCGTTGTCTCAAAAATACAAACAAAACCAGAATCCACGACTCATGGACCTTGCGGAGGAGGAAATCCGGGAAGCCCGGAAGATTTCAGACAGCGCGGAGTCAATGTATTATCTGGGACAAATACGTCTTCAACAAGGCAACCTCCGGGAGGCAAGAAAATATTTCACCAAAGCTTTGAATTCCAAAAGAGTCCGGTACGTGGCGCAGACCATACTCAACGAAATGACTATTCAAAGCGTTGCCCAGGGCCGTCGGGCATTTCGTCCGGCGCCTTGAATTTAGACGTCAATTTGGCAATAATCCCTTGAAGCGCGAGACGCTTCAACTCAACAAACCTTGTTTGCCTTATCGCCTTTCGGATCGCCGTGGATTTATCGTTTATCACAATTAATCACTACAACTCCAGGGCATTGCAAACCTGCCTGCAATCCATAGAAGACTCCGCCGGGAAATTGTCCCATGAAATCATCGTGGTCGATAACAGCGCCGGCGATCCGGATTTCATCGATCTGAAAAAAAAGTTTCCTCGCGCGCGATACATCGCCAACCCGCAAAACGTGGGGTTCGCTGTCGCCAATAATCAGGGCGCCCGGAAAGCCCGGGGCGAGACGCTCCTGTTTATCAATCCAGACGCGGTTCTTCATGAAGGCGCCGCCGAGCGTCTGCTGGCCTTTTGCAAAACCCATCCAGACGCGGGAATCGCAGGCCCAAAGGTATTGAACGCCGACGGGTCTCTGCAATATTCCTGCAGAAATTTCCCCACACTGTGGTCCGGCCTGTTCAATCGCTATTCCCTGTTGACCCGGCTATTTCCCAACAACCGGTTTTCCGCGGATTACTTGATGCTGGATTTCGACCACGACTCCGTAAAGGAAGTGGATTGGGTATCGGGATGCTGTATGATGATCCGCAAAGAGGTCTTCCGGCAAATTGGCGGGTTCGATGAAAATTATTTTTTGTTCAACGAAGACGTCGACATTTGCCGCGCCGCCTGGAACAACGGATTCAAAGTCGTTTATTGCCCCACGGCGCAGATCAATCACGATATCAGTTCCAGCAACAGCAAAACCCCCGCCCGAATTGTTATTCAAAGGCATCGAGGGATGAGCTACTATTACAAAAAACATCATTCCGCGAACGTTCTCAAGCGATTTTTTGTGAACGCCATGGTCGGCCTGCGCTGTTGTTCCCAATTGATTCTCAACGTTTTCAAATAATGTTTCCAAATCCTCCCGTCGCCTCTGCGGTTTACTGGGTCGTTCCAGTTTCCGCTTTTGCTCTTTCAGTTTGCATATCCGGTCTGCTCGCGCGCTTTGCCGCCCCGGAAAGGATTAAAAATCCCGCCCGCCGCGCCCCCCTAAACTCGGCGGGAAAACCCGTTGCAACCTTTGGCGGTCTGGGCGTGATCCTTTCCTTTCTGGCGGCCCTTTGGATCGCCCATTTCATGACCCCTCCGGAGAGTCGGCTGTTCGATCTGTTTCTTATCCTGACTCTGGGCGCGAGCGCGATGTTAATCTTGGGCGTCCTGGACGACTTGTTTGAATTTTTCGCAAAAACCAAATTTATTTTTCAGGCCCTCATCGTTCTGGGGCTCTACTTTTCCGGGTTCGGCGTTCCACAGGTAGGAAGCCTGGAGCTTTGGAAACCGCTCTCTTTCCTGCTCGCTATTTTGTGGATGGCCGGAATGGCCAACGCCGTGAACCTGATCGACGGTTACGATGGACTGGCCGGCGGAATCATCCTCATTTCCTGCCTCGCCATGTTTCTTGTCTACCTGGGCCGCGACTTACACCTCGCCGCCTTGCTGGCCATCGCCCTGTCGGGAAGTCTGCTGGGATTTTTCATTTTCAATTTTCCGCCCGCCAAAATTATTCTTGGCGATACCGGCAGTTTGCCCATTGGCCTGCTCGCTTCGCTCATCGCTCTTTTCCCGGTCAATCAGGGGTTTGTGGATGAAATTTATTTTCTGATACCGGTCGTCCTCCTCCTGTACCCGATGCTCGACGCATTCCACTCATTTGCGCGCCGCATTCTCGCGGGGAAAAACCCATTCCAAAAAGACGAATTGCATTTCCACCATCGCCTCGCCCGCCTGGGATTTTCCTCGAAGCAAATTATTTTTTTGCTCTACGGCATTTCGATTTATTTTTGCCTCCTCTCCCTGGTTCCCATTTACGACGTCAATCTCATTCCAAACTTCATTCCCATTTTTTTGGTTTTCATTATTATAAATGTCGCGTTGTTCCTGTTCCTTTTAAGCCGTTACGAAAAAAAAGTCGGCTCCTGACATGATCGAAACCGCAAACCAAAATAGGCGCGGAGCCCTTGTAGCAGGCCTGGCGATTACCCTCGCGGTCCTGTTGGTTTATTTCAACGCCCTTGAGGTTCCCCTCTTATTCGACGACGAAAACACCATTCGCAAACACGGATCGCTAGCGGACGAGTTTCTAACTTTAGAACGCCTTCGCTACCGCCACCTTTTTTACGGCTCGTTTTCCGCCAACTACGTGCTCGGAGGGTTTCAACCCCTCGGGTATCACCTGTTCAATACGGCGGCGCACGTGGGGACGTCGATTCTTGTTTTCTGGATAGCCTTCCTCACGTTGAGCCGGGGAACCGGCCAGGGCTCCAAAGCCGCTCGCCGGATCGCGGTCGTCGCCGCCCTGTTTTTCGCGCTTCACCCGGTCCACACCGAATCCATCTCCTACCTTTCCGGCCGAGCCACCTCCCTTGCCGCGTTTTTTTACTGCCTGTCCCTCTTTATGTTCATCATGGGAAGTCTGAAGGAGACGCCCCTCAAACTGCCTCCCTGGTTGGCGTATCCCGCGTCGCTTTTCTTTTACGGATGCGCCGTGCTCAGCAAGGAAACGGCGGTCGGCCTCATCGTCGTCGCGGTTCTATACGACTTTTTTTTCATGCGGGGAGAAAACTGGGCGTCGCTCAAACGCCGTATTTTGTGTTTTTATTTGTGGTTTCCCGTCCTAGCGCTGTTTGTAATCGTCAAGGTTCCAGACCTGACGAATCTAGCTAAATTGTGGTTGGCAAAAATTGATCCCCTGTACGCTCTCCTGCAAATAAAATATTCTTTTTATCCGGCGTTGATCTATTTTCTTCCCGTCAATTTAACGTTCGACTACGACTTTCCAACCGTCCTGAATTTGTTTCAGCCTCATTTTATTCTGGCGGCGTCCGGATTTCTCCTTCTTTTATTTTTGATCCTGAAAAAATTTTATATCCAATCTCCCATTCTGTCTTTTTGCGCTTTATGGTGTTTGATCAACCTGGCTCCGACCAATAGTTTTTTGCCGCGAGCGGACGCGTTCAGCGAAAGAAATCTTTACCTGGCCTCCGTTGGCCTGGCGATCTTTTTCGCCGTCGCCGCCTATTCAATTATCGAGTCGCAAAAAATCCGCCGGACTCACCTGGCAAGCTTCGGTTATTGTCTCGTCATTCTGGTTCTGATATTGAATTCCGCCTTGTTGATCCATCGCAACCGCGTCTATCAACAGCCGACCGTCCTGTGGGAAGACAGCTACGCAAAAGCTCCGGGCAAAGCGCGTATTCTGCAAAACCTGGCGCGAGCCTATATTCTAAAAGACGATTACGACAAAGCCTTCGTCGTTCTACAAGAACTCAAGACGCGGGCGCCCGCCCTTTATTTCGCGCGATTGAATCTGGGAAAAATATACGTCCATTTTGGAAAACCCGAACTGGCGCTCGCTGAATTTCTGGCCGCCGTAAAATCCAATCCCGCCGGCCCGGAGGGACATTTCAATCTTGCAAGTTACTACGCGACTGCGGGTCAACTTATTAAAGCCGCCCAGGAATACGACAATGTCGATTCCGCCGAACTGAATGAAACAGATCGCCTCGCCCTACTTTTATCCAGAGGAAAACTGCAATACGATATGAAGGATTACGCCGCGTCCGAAAAACTGTTGCGGAAATTTCTCGCTTTGGACGGCGCCGAAGAATTAAAACCGGAAGCTTTTCTGTTTTTGGGAAAAACCTATCAGGCGACCGGGCGCCGCGAAAAGGCTCTGATCGCCTTCGGAAAAGTCGCCGGAACCAGACCCTTGACCGCCCAAGCTAAAAATCAAATGGCTATTCTACACGCCGAAGCGGGAGACAACGATCAAGCGCTGACATTGTTTGAAAAAGCCGTCGCGTTGGACCCTGCCCTGGTCGAAGCCCATTTTAATCTGGGCCGCTTTCTGCTGGAAACCGGCGGCGACAAAATCCTAGCCCGCCTTAGCCTGAATAGCGCGTTGGAACAGGTTCGTGATCCGGCCAAGGTCAAAATCATCCGCGATATTCTTGCGGCGGAATTCGATTAAACCGCCACAAATTTTTTCAGAATTGTATATAATCCCACTCGGCTCAAAAAAAATTTTAACCTGGGAAAATTATTTGCCATGCTGATCGAAAAAATCAAACAAAAAAAGGCCCGCGTGGGTATTGTCGGCCTGGGCTATGTAGGCCTGCCTCTGGCGCTGGCCTTTGGCAAGGCGGGCTTTCCGGTTGTCGGGCTGGACCTGGACCAAAAAAAAGTGGACAAACTTTCCAAAGGGGAAAGCTACATTCACCATATTCCTAACGAGGCCATTCAGGAATTGGTCCGAGGCGGCGGTTTTTCCGCCAGCGTGGATTTCTCCCAGGTCCGCGATCTCGACTGCATCCTCATTTGCGTACCGACTCCTTTGAACAAGAACCGGGAGCCCGACATGAGCTTCATCGTGTCCACGGCCAAAAACTTATCGCCTCATGTGACGAAAAATCAATTGATCGTTCTCGAATCCACCACCTATCCGGGCACCACGAATGAGGTTTTGATTCCGGAACTGGAGGCTCAATGCGGGCTGAAAGCCAATCAGGATTTTTTCGTGGCCTACTCGCCGGAAAGGGAGGATCCAAACAATAAAAAATTCACTACGGCCACTATTCCCAAGGTGGTGGGAGCGGATAGCGAATACGGCTTGCGGGCCGCCGAAGCCCTATACTCCAGCGTCATCGAGACCATCGTTCCGGTCTCCGGAACCATGGTGGCGGAAGCGACCAAGCTGATGGAAAATATTTTCCGCTCAGTCAACATCGCTTTGGTGAACGAGTTGAAAGTTGTTTTCGACCGTATGGGAATCGACGTCTGGGAAGTCATCAAGGCCAGTAGCACCAAACCTTTCGGCTTCATGCCCTTCTATCCAGGCCCCGGCCTGGGCGGACACTGTATCCCCATCGACCCATTTTATCTCGCCTGGAAAGCGCGCGAGTACAACGTCGCGACGCGGTTTATCGAGCTTGCTGGAGAAATCAACTGTTCCATGCCGGAATATGTGTTCCATAAAATCCAGACCAGCCTGAACAACGCCGGGAAAAGCCTCAAAGGCAGTCGTATATTGGTCCTGGGGCTTGCGTATAAGAAGGATATCGACGACGAGCGCGAATCGGTCAGCTACAAAATCATGGACTTGCTGGATCACTACAGCGCCGAGATATTTTTCAACGATCCTTACATTTCGCAGGTGGGCAACAAACGTGAATACCCCCATTTCACGGGAAAGAAAAGCGTGGAACTTAAAAACCTGGACCAATACGATCTGGCGGTGATATTAACGGACCACTCGTGTTACGACTACCAGGACATTGTCAACCAATCCAACATCGTCGTCGACACGCGCAACGCCTGTGGCGGGATTCAATCGGAAAAAATTGTGAAGGCCTGATCGCCCTCCCCTATCTCTCTTTTAATATGCAATTTCTTCTTCATATAGACGTTCTGGCCGCACGCCTGCGCGCGCCGGAAACCTTGGACGATCTTTGGGCAAACTGTATCGCCGGAAACCTGAACGGATGGATTCTATCCTCCACCGTATCCTCGCTTTCTGAACGCCTCTCCACCGCCCCCAAAAGCGAATCCCTGCGCGCCGGATTGAAACAAGCGATCGAATGCCTCTCTATTTTCCCCGTCACGGCAAAGGAATTGCGCGACGGATTGGAAGCTCCGGAAAGAATGGATATCGCGCTGGCCGTTTCCTGCGCCAAAGCGTTGAATCTGGATGGAATCGTGACGCTCGATCCGACGGCGTTTAAAAATTCCGGAGCGACCGTCTTGGAACCCAAACAGGCCGAAGCGCTTTTAAAAACCGGCAAACCGGTGGATAGCGCGCCTCTGCTCGATGTCGGAGCCTCTTATCCGAAAATAATGGAAGCGGTGGAAGCATCCATGGCTCCCGTCGTGCGATCCGGAAAATTCATCCTTGGCTCCATCGTCGAGGAATTGGAAGAAGCCGTCGCCCGCTATTGTGAAAGTAAATATGCCGTGGGCGTCTCGTCGGGAACCGACGCCCTGTTAATTTCGCTGATGGCCGCGGGAATCGGGCCGGGCGACGAAGTGATCACCACGCCCTACACTTTCTTCGCCACAGCAGGGTCAATCGTTCGCACCGGAGCGCGCCCGGTATTCGTTGATATCGATCCCGTCACCTTCAATATCGACTCCGCCAAAATCGAAGAAAAACTGACCGCCAACACGCGAGCGATTATGCCGGTGCATTTGTACGGCCAAAGCGCGGAAATGGCGTTGCTTCTCGATTTGGCGCGGGCCAAAAATTTGATCGTCGTCGAAGACGCCGCGCAAGCAATCGGTTCTGCATACAATGGGAAAAAGGCTGGCGGGATGGGAGATTTCGGTTGTTTCTCCTTTTTCCCAACCAAAAATCTCGGCGGGTTCGGCGACGGCGGCATGGTGACCGTTCAGTCGGAAGAAAATTGGGACCGGCTCAAGGTTCTGCGCAACCACGGTTCCCAACCGAAATATTTCCACAAAACCGTCGGCGGAAATTTTCGCCTGGACGCCCTGCAGGCCGCCGTGATTCAGGCCAAACTGCCGTTTCTGGACGGATGGATCGAGAACCGCAGGCGGAACGCCGCCCTGTACAAAAAACTGTTTCACGAAGCCGGTTTAAACGACCGCGTCCAAACACCCGATGAAATAGTCGCCCCGCACACCTACAACCAATTTGTGGTCCGCGTCGGCGGCCATAGGGACGCTTTGCGGAAACACCTGGCGGAACGCAGGATATCGACAGAAATATATTATCCCTTGTGCCTACACATGCAGGAATGTTTTTCCGAACTGGGTTACCAGGAGGGCGGTTTCCCTGAAGCGGAGAAAGCCGCGAAAGAAACCCTCGCCCTACCGGTATATCCCGAACTGACTGAAAGGCAAATCGAATATATCGTAGACGGAGTCCGCCAGTTTTTTGAGAAACCTGCTTAGGGCTTTCGGAAATTTTTGAGATACGGGGTCAGCCAGCCCTTCGCCATCAATTTTCTAAATCCGGCAAAACTCGATTTCCTCCCCGCCCGGATTTTTTTTCTTTCGCGCCAGACGCGCGGCAAACCAAAAACCGCGTCCCATTTAGCCCTCAATATAATTGCTCCCTGCCCGCGCAACGCGAACCAAACCAGCGCGGCCAAATCCGCCAAAAGCCGCTGGGGAAGATAAATCCAGACCCAGGGAAACGGCATGTTCTTGAAATAGGACCACACCATATTTCGATGGCCGTGGTAAACGGCAAAGTCGCTTTGCTTTCCCAGCGACGCCGAACCGATATGCGCGACGACGGATTCCGGAACCAATAGGCAACGATGGCCCAAAAACCGCAAGCGAAAAGCCAGGTCGACGTCCTCGAAATAATTAAAAAACGATTCGTCGAAACCATCCGCCTCCAACAAAGCGTCCCTGCTATAAAGGGCCGCGGCGGCGCAAGGCGCAAATATTTCCTGTTGTTTGATTTTACAAGCGCTTACCGGTCGTCCGTGTCCTCGCCGCCAAGCCAAGCCGCCGACATGGTAGACGTCGCCCATCCCGTCAAGTAACGCGTTATCCGGATGGTTGAGCAAAAGACTGCCAAAAAACGAAAACTGAGGGAACTTGTTTGCCGCGTCCAAAAGTTTCTCCAGCCAGTCGGGCCGGGGGAAGGCGTCCGGATTGAGCAGGGCGATCCAGCGGCAGTCGTCCGCCCTTTTTATGGCGAGGTTGTTTGCCGCCGCAAAGCCCAGGTTTTCTTCCGAGGCGACGATTTCCACTTCATTATATTCGTCGCGAATTCCTTCCAGGGAGCCGTCGGAACTCGCGTTGTCCACCACGACCACTCTTTTTGGGAGTCGCGTTTGGCGGGACAAGGCTTTCAGGCAGTCGCGAAGGCAAAAGCCGGAGTTCCAGTTGACGATCACAACGGCGATGGAATTATTTTCGGTCATGGAGAAATCGTGGGGAGCGTTTCGATACGCTTGGACGCCGAAGAAAGCTACGGCCAAATCCCTCCACCTGTAAGGTGGCAATGAAAGGCAAACTGCAAAATTATCCTATCATAACCGAACCGGTTTTATTGAAGGCAATCCCGAGGTTGCGATTCTGGCCGCTATCCTTTACCCTGTGGGCGAACAGATTGCCAATTGGCATTGAGGCCAGCGGTTTGGTTTACAAACCCAACACGGCTTGTAGCGCTCGCCGTGTAAGCGCCGCTTATTAGGTCCAGCGGCACGCTGGCAAAAACGCTTTAAAAGGTTAAAAATTCCCCACGCTTTCAATCATCCACCTGAACACTCCGAAATAAAAATGAAAATACTAGTTACCGGCGCCGCTGGATTTATCGGTTATCACACTTCCAAACGTTTGATGGACGACGGACATGAAGTGATCGGCTACGATATTGTAGACGATTATTACGACGTCAACTTGAAATTGGCGCGTTTGAATATGCTCAAGGACTACGACAAGTTTACTTTTCTCCAGAAGAATATCAACGACAAGGAAGCCGTCGACGCCATGTTCAAAACGCACGAACCGCAGAGGGTGGTTCACCTGGCGGCCCAGGCGGGAGTGCGCCATTCCATCGATCACCCGCACATGTTTATCAAGGACAACGTCGAAGGATTTTTGCACATGCTGGAATGTTGCCGGCATTTCAAAACAGAACATCTGGTTTACGCATCCACCAGTTCGGTGTATGGGTTGAATGAAAATTTCCCGTTTAAGGAATCGGACAACGTGGACCACCCGGTTTCATTTTATGGCGCCACCAAAAAGGCCAACGAGTTGATGGCCCACACCTACTCGCATTTATTCAACCTGCCCACGACGGGTCTGCGGTTTTTTACGGTGTACGGTCCCTGGGGCCGCCCGGACATGGCGCTGTTCCTGTTCACCAGCGCCATTGCGGAAAAACGGCCACTAGACGTTTACAATTACGGAAAGATGGCGCGAGACTTCACCTACATCGACGATATCGTCGAGGGCATAGTGCGCGTGTTAATGAAAGCTCCGGAACCCGATTCCGACTGGACGAGCGAGGCCCCGAACCCCGCCTCCTCCTCCGCTCCGTATCGCGTTTACAATATCGGCTCCACGCAATCCGTCGACCTGCTCGACTTCATCCGGGAAATCGAAAAAAATCTGGGGATGAAGGGCGAGTTGAACATGATGCCCATGCAACCCGGCGACGTGGTCAAATCTCTGGCGGACGCCTCGCTCCTGGTCAAGGACTTCGGCTACCAGCCCAAATACGGCGTCGAACACGGGATCAAACAGTTTGTCGACTGGTACGTCGATTACTACAACGTAAAAAGACCCGGTTAACGGCGCGCGTCGGACCGACGTCTCTACGGCGCCGTCTAAAATCCAGCGCGGGTTCTAAATTTTTTACTTCAGCGCCATGGCGCCCAACTCCTCCATAAAAAATAGATTCGCGACCAGCTTGGCTGCCAACGCCGTTCGCGGCGGGGTTAATTTCCTCGTCGCTCTGCTAGTCGCCCGCAATCTCGGTCCCGCCTCCTACGGCGATTTCGTTTTCCTGATGGGGACCTTCGTAGCCCTCAAAACGCTGATGGAAATGGGAACGTCCAACGCGTTTTACACTTTTATTTCCCAACGCCCGCGCAGTCTGGCCTTCATAGGCGCTTACGCTCTCTGGCAGTTGGCCCTGCTGGCGCTGGTTGCGGGGACAATCGGATTTCTCTTGCCGCAAGCGTGGATGGAAATAATCTGGCTCGGCCATGGCAGGACGTTAATTCTCCTCGCGCTGGGCGCCGTGTTTTTCCAGGAGCAGGCCTGGCTCACAGTCGCGCGAATCGGCGAGGCGCTGCGAATGACCGCCCAGACGCAAGCTATCAACCTTTGCGTCGCGCTGGCCCATCTGGCGCTAGTGCTGGGCGCCGTCCTTTTTGAAAGTCTGACCATCGACCTGATCTTCAAATTTTTTGTCGCGGAATACGCCGTCGCCGTTTTAATTGCTATGCGAGTGTTTCGAATTCTGGAAATAGAGGGAGAGCCTTTTGACGCCAAAACCGTCCTGAGCGATTACTGGACTTATTGCTCCCCCACCCTGGTCTACGTCTGGCTTTGTTTTGCCGCCGAGTTTGCCGACCGCTGGCTCCTCCAACACTTCGGCGGCTCCGTCGAACAGGGAATCTTCGGCGTGGGACTCCGCATCAGCGGGGTATGCCTGCTGGTCGCCACTTCTCTTTTGAATATTTTTTGGAAGGAATCCGCAGAGGCTCTGGAGACAGACGATCTCGCCCGCTTGCAAAAATTGTACAAAACGGCGGTGCGCCTCGCGGCATGCTTCGCCGCCCTGGCAAGCGGATTCCTCATTCCCTGGAGCGCCGAGATTCTTCGGCTAACGGTCGGCTCTTCTTATTCTCAGGGTTCCATGGTCCTGGCGATCATGCTCCTGTATCCCATCCATCAATCCTGGGGGACCATCAACCAGATCATGCTGTTCGCCTCCGGAGAGACTCGCGCGCATTTGTTTTTGAATGGAATTTTTTTGGCGATCAACCTGCCTTTAACATGGTTCGTCCTCGCTCCGCAAGACGCCTGGCTCCCCGGACTCCAACTGGGGTCCCTGGGCATGGCGCTGAAACTGATCGCCTATACCGTAATCAGTACCAACGTTATTTCATGGTGGATCGGAAGGCGTTTTGGTTGGGGACTCGATTGTAGCTTCCAGTTTATCGCGATCGGAGGCGCCCTGGCTTCCGGTTGGCTCGCATACCAGGCGGCGACGTCCATTGCCGCTTTCATGCACTTGAATATTGTGGTTACAATAGGGTGCGCTTTTATTATCCATTGTGCGCTGGCCGGGTCCGGATTATGGTTTTATCCCGGCCTGATCGGTCAAAGCCGGAAGGAAATGCGTTCGTATCTTGCCCGGACTTTAAATTTCGTTGGAATTAATTTTTCTGGAACACGATGATCATTTTGACAAATATTTTTGCGCGAAAAAATGACTGCTAGCCAACGAGTCCTCATAACCACTTTTCCCTTCGGCGAAGTCGACCTGGCGCCGCTGACGATTTTGCAAGAATCGAGGGCGGAGTTCGTTCTCAACCCATTCAAACGCAAACTTAAGGAAGCCGAATTGGCCGAATTGATCGAAGGATTCGATATTCTCATCGCCGGCACGGAACCCATTACGGAAAACGTACTGAACCGGGCCTCGGATTTGAAATTCATTTCGCGAGTGGGTATCGGCCTGGACTCCGTTGATCTTCTCACGGCGGAAAAACGCGGGATTGCGGTTTCCTACACGCCGGACGCGCCTTCCGCCGCGGCGTCGGAGTTGACGATTGGCTTGATGCTTTCCCTTTTAAGACACATTCCGCAGGCGGACCAAAACGTCAAGAACTCCAGTTGGCGCCGTTTGATGGGCAGACAAATTTCCGATTGCGTGGTGGGCGTGATTGGAATGGGACGAATTGGAAAACGCGTTGTCCGCTTGCTACATGCCTTTGGCCCCAAAATTCTCGCCAATGATTTGTTTCCCGACAAGGAGTTTGGAGATCAATTTGGAATACGTTGGACGGATAAAGACGCAATTTACCGGGAGGCCGACGTTATCACGATTCACGTTCCTCTCACCCGGCTGACAAAAAACCTCGTCGCCGAGAAGGAAATTCAAACGATGAAATCGAACTCCGTTTTGCTGAATACCTCCAGAGGCGGTATCATAAATGAAAAATATCTGGCCGAGGCTTTGAGGTCGAACACAATTGCCGCCGCCGCGCTCGACGTTTTTGAAGAGGAGCCTTATGTCGGCGAATTGGCCGATCTGGACAATTGCTTGCTCACCGCGCATATGGGATCCATGTCCGAGTCCTGCCGCAAGAGGATGGAGCGGGAAGCGGCGGAGGAAGCCGCGCGTTTTATCCGGGGAGACCCCTTGCACAACCCCGTCCCGCAAGTGGAATACGACGTCCAGCGGCAAATATAAAATCACGCCCCCTTGGAAAAGGTTATGGAAAACGCAACCGACGTTTATCGGAAACAAAACAGCTTCCACGCAACGAATTGTTCCGGGAGTTTGGAAGAGACGCGGCCTCGCCTTGAAAAAGTTTTGCGGGAAGACCCACAGGCATATTTTTCGGACGGCCAAAATAACCTTCTTAAAACCGCCTGCAAGGAAGCGCTGGGCCTGACGGCTCCCGAAAAAGGTTTTACCCCATTCCAGTTGCATCCGTTCAACCTGGATGAAATCGACAGGTTGCCGGACGCAGAACTTCCGCGCTACCTTCTCTATCGCTATCGATACGACGTTTATCCCGCCCGGCGGATTCTCGACGATTACCCGCCCTGCGTGCAGATCGAACCTTCGTCCATTTGCAATTACCGTTGCGTGTTTTGCTATCAGGTCGACGAGGCGTTTACGGACAAAAGCTCCGGAATGATGGGAAGCATGTCGCTGGAAATGTTTAAAAGCCTGATCGACCGGTTGGAGGGACGCTGCGAAGCCGTCACTTTGGCGTCGCGTGGGGAACCCCTGATATGCCCGGATATTGAGGCCATGCTGGACTACGCGGGCGGAAAATTTCTGGCGCTCAAAATAAACACCAACGCCTGGTTTCTGGACGAAGCCAAATGCCACGCCATTCTGCGGGCGGACGTCGGTTCACTGGTGTTTTCGGCGGACGCCGTTTCCGAGCCCGCCTACAGCCAATTGCGAGTCAACGGAAATTTGGAGCGCGTTTATAAAAACATTCGTCGCTTTCGCGAAATCCGCGCCCGCCATTATCCCAAGTCGCGCGTAATCACTCGCGTGTCCGGGGTGCGGTACCCGAAGGCAGACTCCCTGCAAGCGATGAAAACTTTTTGGGCGGAAATGGTGGATCAAGTCGCCCTCGTGGAATACAATCCTTGGGAAAACATTTACGAGAGACCGGCGAACGATATATCCGAAGCCTGCTCGGATTTATGGCGGCGGCTTTTTATATGGTGGGATGGAACCGCCAACCCATGCGACAGCGATTACAAATCCACTTTAAAAATGGCGCAGTCGGAAGCGCCGGACGTCCGGGAGATATGGCGCTCCGAGGCATATGAAGCCCTGCGGCGCGATCACCTTGTCGGCGCAAGGAAAAACCGAACCCCTTGCAATAGTTGCCAAACGGTTTAAAAACTTTCATGAAAATTCACAGCCTGAAGGGCAAGAAAATTTTGATCACCGGCGCCAGCGGCGGAATCGGTTCCTCCATGGCGATTTTATTTGCGGAGCACGGCGGCAAAATCGGATTGCATTATCATACGAACCGGGACCAGGCAAGAATCCTGGAGCGTAGCATCACGGAGAGCGGAGGAGACGCCGCCTGTTTCAAGGCCAATCTCCTTGCCAAAAATTGCGCGGCGCTGGTCGACAAATTCATCGACCGGTTTGGAGGGATCGACGTTTTAATTAATAATGCGGGCGGCGTATTGGGCTGTCGACATTTTGCCGAACTGGACGAGGCGGACTGGAAACAAACTATGGCGCTCAACGCGGAGGCGGCATTTTTTCTTTCTCAAAGAGCCTTTTCCTTCATGAAAGATAATGGCGGCGGCCGCATCGTCAACATCAGTTCTATTTCCGTGAAATACGGGGGTTCGCCGCAGACTTTGCACTACGCCGCCGCAAAAGCCGCTCTGGAAGCGGTTACTATAGGCTTGGCGCGCGCGGGCGCTCCGCACAAAATTCTGGTCAACGCCGTACGGGGAGGATTCATCGACACGGCGCTTCACCAAAAACTTGGAGCCAAGAATATCAAAAAGCGAATCGGCCTCATCCCCCTGAAACGAGCCGGCAAGCCGGAGGATATTTCCCGCATGGCGCTGTTCCTCGCCTCCGAAGCGGGCGACTTCATCACCGGGGAAACTTTCACGGTGGGCGGCGGAGATTGACCGGACGAAAACGCAGAATCTTTTTTTAACAATATGAAACGCATTTAAATGTTTGGACTTGAAAAAAAAATTCACGCCCAGCTTTCCCTGTTGAAGGACAAATTTGATCTTCAGGGAATCAAGGCCGAGTTTGAAGCCGAGGGCGCGTCCTTCCGCGACTTGGTGCGGCTCCGCAGGCTGGCAGACAAACTGGACCTGAAATTATTTCTTAAAATCGGCGGCGTCGAGGCAGTGCGCGACGTGAAAGATTCCCTGGAGTTGGGAGTCGACGGCCTGATCGCTCCCATGGTGGAAAGCGAATTCGGGTTGAAAAAGTTTCTCGACGCTTATCATTCCATTTACAAGGACCGTCATATTCATAAATCCATAAACATTGAAACCCGCACGGGCGTCGAAAATCTGGACGCCATTTTATCCCTGGCGAAAGGCGAAATCGACAACATCACGGTAGGTAGAACAGATTTGAGCGCCTCCTACTTCGACGAAGAGATTCACCCGGACAGCGAGTTCATTTTTAAACTGATTGCAGATTTGGGAGAAAAAATCAATACCGCGGGCGTCGCCATGACGGTGGGCGGCACTTTAAGCTCCCGTTCTCTCACTTACATGAACAGCCATAAATGCGAATGGATTAATAATATTCACTGGTTGGAAACGCGAAAAACCATTTTCCCGACGCGAATCATGCTGGACAACAAAGACTGCCTTTTGGCCGCGCTCCGATTTGAAGAGCTATATATTTTGTCCAAAAAGGAAATTAGCGATTTGTTTCTGGAGTCCGAAACGGCTCGGCTTGCCCGGCTCCGGGCGAGAGCGAAATAATGAGTCATACCCCTAAAAGAATTTTAACGCGGAGGCTCTAAACCTTGAAAGTCGCCGCCTTGCTGACCGGTCGGGGCGCCAACACCCTGCCGGACAAGAACCTTCTTCCCGTGCTGGGAAAGCCGCTGATGACCTACCCCGCCTCTGCGGCGAAAGCTTCCGCATTGGTGGACGACTTTTTTGTCAGTAGCGACGACGATAAGATTCTGGACGCTGGAGCAGCCGCTGGTTACAAAAAGATCAAACGGCCTCCAGAGTTGGGAACTCCGGAAGCTAAACACGTCGACGTTCTTTTACACGCCTTGAAGTTTCTCGAACGCGAAAAAAACGTTCCCGACGTCCTCGTTGTTCTGCTGGCGAATTCCGTTTCCATTAAAACCGAGTGGATCGACGATTGCATTCGCATAATCCAGGAACGACCGGAAGTCTCCGCCGTCGTCCCCGCCGTTCAGGATCAGGACCGGCATCCCCACCGTGCAAAACGCCATAATCCGGAAGGATTCCTCGAAAGTTTTTTTGATTTTGAGGAACAAACCGTCTCCTCCAACCGACAGGAACTGGAACCCAGTTATTTCCTTTGCCATAATTTCTGGGCGTTGAACGTCCGGCTTTCCCTTCTGGGGAAGGACGGCCAGCCGCCTTGGGAGTTTATGGGCGACCGCGTTCTTCCCTACGTCGTTGAAGATTGTCCGGACGTCCATACGCTGGAAGATATCTCCCGATCTGAAGAGTGGTTGCGCAAAAATTTTTAATCTCCCCTTTTGGATCCATCGAATGTTCCAACCCGATCAAAGCGACGGCCTGTTTAAAGTTAACTTTGCCGCGCAAACATGTGTCCGCAAAACTGCTTTTAAATTGCCACCCCGCAGGGAAACTGGGATAATAATTTGGAAGTTTCCTTGTCCAAAACCATCCCGGCGCGATCCTTATGGGAATAAAAATCCTTTTTATCTATCCCAACACCTATGGCATGAACATGTTGCCGCCGGCCATCGCCTTGTTTTCCGCCTTGCTCAAGCGCGAAGGACACGAGGTTGACCTCTTCGACGCGACTTATTATCAGACGGATTACGGCGTGAATTCGGACGGAACCAAGGAGACGCGTCTGAACGTCGTTCCGTTCAAGGCCAACGATCTCGGCATAACAATGCGAACCAGTGATTGGCGCGAAGACCTGCGCAAAAATTTTGAAACCTTTCAACCCGACCTGATTGCGCTGTCTTCCACCGAAGACATGTGGCAATTGGGAATGTATCTTTTGGAATCCGCAAAGGATTGCATAACCCGCAACCGAATTCCCGTAATCGCCGGGGGCGTGTTCCCAACCTTCGCTCCCCTGCTGGCTCTTGCGCACGAAATGGTCGACATGGTTTGCGTGGGCGAAGGCGAAGGCGCGATGATTGAATTGTGTTCCCGCATTGAAAAAGGCCGCGCCTGGGACGACGTTGAAAACCTGTGGACCAAACAAAAGGACGGGTCCATCCGCAAAAATCCCATAGCCGCCCCCTACGACGTCGACGACGCGCCGGTCCTGGACATGAGCCTGTTTGAACCCGCGCGGCTGTACCGTCCCATGGCTGGAAAATGGTACAGGATGACTCCCGTGGAGACGATTCGCGGATGCCCCTACAAATGCTCCTTCTGTAATTCGCCGGACCAGATGGACCTCTACGACGCGCAAACGAATTCCAGTTTCTTTCGCAAAAAAAGGATCGAACTGGTCTACCGGGACCTCAAATATTTTAAAGATGAGTGGGGCGTCGAATACAATTATTTCTGGGCGGACACTTTTCTCGCCTGGAATGAATCCGAATTCGAAGAGTTCTGCGACATGTATTCAGAAATCGGCCTGCCTTTCTGGATGCAAACCCGTCCCGAGACAATCTCCGATTACAAGATTAAACGTCTGGCTAAGGTGGGCCTGCACCGCATCTCCTTCGGCGTCGAGCACGGCAATTCCAATTTGCGTCTCAAGCTCCTTAAACGGGACTGGAAAAACGAACCCATCGTCGAAGCGCTTAAAATTCCGCATCGGCACGGAGTGGCGTTCAGCGTCAACAACATCACGGGATTCCCCACGGAGACCCGCGAGATGGCCATGGACACGGTGGAGCTGAACGTCCGCATCGAATCGGACAATCAGAATATGTACGCTTTCGTTCCGTTTCATGGAACGCCGCTGAGGAAACTGTGCGAAGACCAGGGCCTGATCGAACCCGGCGCGTTGACCCGGGCGCTGACGGACCGGCCCGTTCTGGACATGCCGCAATACCCTCGGGAAGAAGTTGAGGGGTTGATAAAATGTTTCGCGTTGTACGTTAAATTCCCAAAATCGCGTTGGAAGGATATTCGACGCGCCGAAGCCAACGACCCAGAAGGCGAAAAAATTTTCGAAGAACTTCGCCGAGAATATCTGGACAAGTACCTTCCAACGCCAAAGCCGGACCGGGAAATCCCCGCCACCGCCGACTTGGAGTACGGCCTGGAGAACGCCAATTAATTCTAAACTATCAATTACGGATTTATAGTGTCGGATCGTTCCTGCATGGTCCTGCTGGACGGCCCGGACGATTGGTCCGGCGAAGCCAAGGTCGTGGCCCACTGGTCTCGCTTGCAGGTTTCCTTCTACCAGTATTCCATTCCCCTGTTGACGGAAGAAAATTCGCTGTCGATCAAAAAGGAGTTTCTCGAATGGGCCGACGCCTTGGGCCAATGGAAAATCGACGGTAAGCCTCTAAAGACCCGGCTCCAGATTTCAAAAGATTTCTCCCTTTGGCCCTCGGTCTGGGCCGCCATAAAATCGCCGTACATTTCCGAATCGATTTACGACGTCTTCAAGTTAAGGGTTCTGGAAAAATTTTACGCCGGATCCCATTGCAAGGGATTAATCTATTGCGGCGCTTCGCCGCAACTGGACAGGACATTGAACGAATGGATGCAACGCTTGGAACAGCCTTACCGCCGCGCGCCTTGTCCAGCCCCGCAAAAGACGTCTTCAAACGGTTCTCTTAGAGACTGGGTCAAACGCGGCCCGCACTGGTTTCAAGCCCTGGCGTTTTTGAGCAAGCGCGTCTATTTTTTTCTCCCGAATTCCAAAGCAAGCGCCGATCCAAAATTTTCAGCCGACGACAAAAGGCGAATCACAATCGTCGCCTTTTTCCCAAATATCGACAAGAACGAAACGCGGCGAGGACGGTTCAGGTCAAAGTATTGGGAAAAACTACATCCGGTTCTCGACGAACTTCCCGTCGCCGTAGACTGGGTGTGGCATTATTTTTCCAACAAGGAAATTAGCCGCAGGGAAATGGCGAAACTTCGAAACGCCTGCAACAAAAGCGCTCCGCAAAAATACCGGCATTACCTTGTCGAACAATTTCTCGGCCCCGGTCTGCTTTTTAAAATCTTGAAAAATTATTTCCGCGCTTACCGCCTGAAGTCGCGTTTGAAAAAAGCTTCCATCGCATTTCGTCTTTCCAATTCGCAAATCAACTTTTTCCCGACGCTCCAGGAGAAATGGGAGTCCTCACTGCGCGGCTATCTAGCCATGAATGCGCTGATCAGTTTTGCCGGCTTTGAAAATCTGGCTCAGACAATCCCAAAGAGCTCATTGCTCCTGTATGTCTGGGAGAACCAGCCCTGGGATACGTCCTTGCTCCAAACCTGGCGAAAGTTGCGACCGGAAACCAAAATCGTCGGTTACCAGCATTTCAGTTCCATCCGCCCCTTGCACTTGAATTTGTTTTCACAAACAAACAATAGCGGCGGCCCGGAAAGGCCATCCGATTTGGCACCCGACCGTCTGGCGATAAACAGCGCTTCCGGGCTGAAACTCATGAAGGAGTCCGGCGTCGCCGAAGAAATTTTAACGCCGGTGGAAGGTCTGGCTTATTATCGCTTGAAAGGCCAGTTTGGAAAATTGCGAGGCAAACAAAGCGCCGCAAGAAAAACTTTGCTCGTCGTCACCGGAGTGTTGAAGCCGGACAATCAATTTCAGTTTGAGCTTTTAAACGGAGCCGCCAAAATCGGGGCGCTGGATCTCTACGAAAAAATTTTACTCAAGGAACACCCTGCGCTCCCCACAGACGAACTGATCGACGCCCTGGCTACTTCTTTCGAATTTGAAAGGACCGATCGTCCTCTTGAGGAATTGTTTCAGGAATCGGACGCCGTTTATTGCGCGAACGCCACGGGAGCGTCTTTGGAGGCCTCCTGGCTGGGGTTGCCCGTGATCATCACGGCGGCGGCGAACGCTTTGAACATGAATCCTTTCTTTGGATGGGAGGGGGTTTCCTTTGTCTCCGATTCCTCTACGCTCAGGGACCAACTGCTTAACCCGCCTCGGATCAATATTCCGGAGGATTATTATTTTCTGGACGACAACCTGGGCCGTTGGAAAAGTTTGCTGAATCAGTACGCCGACCTGGACGCTTTTTGATTTTCAATGATCGCTACGAGCCAATCATGACCAACCCGTTTTTTTCGGTAATCATTCCAACCTACAACTCCGCCAGTTACATCGAAAAAACTCTGGAGTCGGTTTTCGCGCAGGACCACAAAAATTATGAAATTGTGATTTGCGACGACGCCTCGACCGACCAGACCGTCGAAACTCTACACAATATAAAAAGACAGCGCCTCGAATTTTCCATAACAATAATTAGAAACAAAACCAACCAGGGGCACGCTACCGCCCGAAACAAGGCCATTAGAGAGGCCAAAGGCGAATGGATGGCATTTTTGGATTCCGACGACTTTTGGTTTCCAAATAAATTACAATGTGTTTGCGAATACCTTGAACAGCAACCAGAAATGGACTTGATATGCCATAACGTCGTCTACAAAAACAAAAGAAAGACCTGGTTCGTAGACCACACAAAATTATTTGATTCGTCCGTTCATCCCTTCTTCTCCCTGTTTCGAAGAAACGCACTAAACCCCTCGGCCACCGTGGTCCGGAAATCAGCGATCGAAAACCTAGGTTTGTTCGACGAGTCCTTTAAAATCGCACCCGATTACGATTTATGGCTCTCTCTTGCCAAGGCTGATAGAATAGGTTTTCTTAAAGATGTTTTGGGAATATATTGGGTTCGGGAAAATAGCCTTTCCAAAAATCCTCTAGGCCTGATTGAGGAAGCCGACCGGATTTGCGAAAAGCATAAAAAGGATTTGCCCGCCCATTGCTCCTTCCCTGCCCTGGAAATTTTGAAGTATAAAAGCCGGTACCAGTTATCCGCGGGACTTTTATTCTGGAGAGACGGCTCGCCTGTCCGAGGAGCGCTTTACATCACCAGAGGATTTCTCATGTGGCCTTTCTGGATCAAGGAAGGGATCAAAAAAGTTTTCCGAGGATATTGATTCCCTCCAGCCCATATCCGGCGCGGGAAAACAGGCGCACAGTTGCCAAGCTTTTCGACGCTGTTATAATGGACTCAACGCCTCTTTTTCGCTTCCTACAATCGCCGAGCGGCGAAAATTTTTCCGGCTCCGAGGGGAGCATGGCTTTATGAAAACCCTGGAATTAGCCGACCATTGCCTGGGCCCAGGCCAACCCGTCTTTATCGTTGCCGAAGCGGGGGTCAACCACAACGGCGATTTGAACGCCGCGTTGGAACTGGTCAGGCAAGCCAAACGGTGCGGCGCTGACTGCGTCAAGTTCCAGACGTTCCAGGCGAAACGCCTATTGGCGCCCGACGCGCCCAAAGCCGCCTACCAGCTTCAAACTACCGACCCCGCCGAATCGCAGATGGCCATGCTGAAAAAGCTGGAACTGGAAGATTCCGCCTACCGGGAAATCATGGGGCTTTGCAACGACCTGGATATTCTGTTCCTTTCCACTCCGTATAATTTTGAGGACGTGGAATTTTTAAACGACTTGGGCGTCGCCGCGTTTAAAGTGGCGTCCGGTCAGGCTGTCGAGCTTCCCTTTCTGGAATACGTTGCGCGCCTGCAAAAACCTATGATCGTTTCCACAGGCATGTGCAACGAGACAGACGTCGCGGAGGCGCTGGAGGCCGTTCGAAGCGTCGGAAACGATCAAATTGTTCTCCTGCAATGCACCACCAATTACCCTTCCCGGCTGGAAGACGCTAATATACTAGCTACGTCTGCCCTTGGAAAAAATTTCGACGTATTGACCGGCTATTCCGACCACACGGAAGCGCCGCACGCCGCTTACGCCGCCGTCGCCCTGGGCGCCGTCATGATTGAAAAACATTTCACCCTGGACAGAGGCCTCGACGGACCCGACCATTCCTCCTCGTTCGATCCGGCGCAATTTAAAAATTTTGTCGAAGGTATTCGAAACGTCGAGAAAGCCCTGGGAAGCGCGGAGAAAAGGCCGACGGCTCTGGAGGCGAAAAACATTGCCGGTATGCGACGCAGTATCGTCGCCATTGAAAATATTCCAGCGGGAGCGACGATTCAAATGGAATCGCTGGGATTCAAACGTCCGGCCAACGGGTTGTCGCCTAATTGCCTTAACGATATTCTGGGAAAAAGGGTAAAAATTTCCATAGCGCCGGAAACGCCTTTACAGAAAGAGCATATTGAATGGTGAACGGAGCAAAGCGAATTATTATTTTAGGCACGGGGGGCCACGCCCGCGTTTTGGTCTCTTTGCTCCGGGCCCTGGGCGACTGGGAGATAGTAGGCTTGTTGGATAGAGCGAAGTTTCGCGAGGGCGAGCTCATCGGCGGGCGTCCCGTTCTGGATTCCTGGGACGATCTCGAAAAATTCAAACGCGATAATATCAATTACACGGTCCTGGCTCTGGGAGACAACGCGGAGCGGAAAGAAAAGTTCAGGGAACTGGCGCGTTTGGGCTTTTCCGTCCCCACCTTGACGCACCCCACCGCTTATCTGGACCCATCCTCGAAACCGGGCGACGGGTCCCAGATATGTATGGGAGCCTTGATCGGCGCGGAGGCTGTAATTGGCGCCAATACGATCGTCAATTCCGGCGCCCTGATCGATCACGAATGTCAAATCGGACCACATTCACACATCGGGCCGGGTTGCCGCATTGCCGGACGCGTCTCCATCGGCGAGGAAACTTTTATCGGAATCGGCGTTTCCGTCGCCGATAAAATAAAAATCGGAAACAACGCGACCATCGGCGCAGGTTCCGTAGTTGTGGACGATATACCCGACAACGCAACCGCCGTCGGCGTTCCGGCAAAAATAATTCCGGCTGGATAAAAATGAAACTCGCCGTCAGTTCCACCGCTTTCCGCAATCAACCCATCGAGGCAATCATAGAAATTGCCCGCAAGGAAAACTTCGTCCTGGAATTCAGTTCAGGATTGCCTTTCCAAAAAAATATGGAAGAACTGTTTCTTCAGGCCCCCGTGCAACGTCTGCCGCACAATTATTTTCCCGCGCCGGAAACCCCCTTTGTGCTGAACCTCGCAAGCTTGAACCCGGAAATCTGGGAGCGTTCCATGAGCCATTGCCGGAAGGCGTTGAAAATGACCGCGCGGGCGAACGCCTCATTTTACTCTGCCCACGCGGGGTTTTGCGTTGACCCCGACCCTGAGGATCTGGGGAAAAAGTTTAAGGCTTCGGCGACCCGACCGCGCGCGGAGCATTGGAAGCGTTTTATAAACGCAGGGGATGAACTGTCCGCCGAGGCAAAAAAACTGGGCGTCGATTTTCTGGTGGAAAATAACGTCCTCCACGCTTCCAACGTCTTGGAAGACGGCGGCCAGCCGCTTCTATGCGTCGAAGCAAAGGAAATCCTGGAACTGGTTTCCGAAATAGGATCCGATTCTTTTGGCGTTCATCTCGATACCGGACATTTGAAAGTATCCGCACAGACCCTGAATTTTTCCCGGAACGATTTCATAAATCAAATCACCCCTTTCGTTCGCGCGATTCATCACAGCGACAACGATGGAACACGCGATTCAAACCGGGCGATCGGCGAGGATTACTGGTTCCTGGAATACATGCCACGGCTTCCCGACGCGGTCCACATCCTGGAAGTCCACGACCAAAGCGTCGAACAAGTCCGCGCCCAGTTTGAAATTTTGCGACGCGCCGCCCTCGCTCCCAAAAACCTTCAGCCCACGCGATCATGATTCCCACTTTGGAGCAAATGACCATCGATCATAACAGCGATCTGCAAGCGGCTCTGGCGGCCATCGACAGGAACGCCCAAGGGATCGTTTTCGTGGTGGATGAAAGCAACAAGCCGGTAGGAACGCTCACCGACGGGGATATTCGCAGAACCTTGCTAAAAACGAGGTCTCTCGACACGCTCGTCCATCAAGCCATGAACGTCGACTTCGTGTGCAAAAACGCTAAGACGCCGGACGAGGAAATTCTCCCTTTGCTCGACGAAAAAATAAAACACGTTCCGCTGGTGGACGAGGCGGGAGTCCTGGTCGACTATTCGTCGCTGAACCGAATCCGCAGGGCGCCCATTATGGAACCCTGTCTGGGCGGCAACGAGCTGGCTTACGTTACGGACTGCATTAAATCCAACTGGATTTCTTCGCAGGGGAAATACGTCGCGAAATTTGAAAACCAATTTTCCGAATTTCACGGCGAGGGATTCGCTGTATCGACCAGCAACGGAACCTGCGCCCTGCATCTGGCTCTGACCGCCCTGGGAATAGGGCCGGGAGACGAGGTGATCCTGCCTGACCTGACCTTTGCGGCCACCGCCAACGCGGTGATCCACGCTGGCGCCACTCCGGTATTTGTGGACGTTTCTCCCGATACATGGGGAATCGATCCCGATAAAATCGAATCAGCCCTGACGTCAAATACCAGAGCTTTGCTTCCGGTCCACCTTTACGGTCATCCTTGCCATATGGATCGCATAGTGGAAATCGCGCGACGACGAGATCTTTTTGTTATTGAAGATTGCGCGGAAGCCATGGGGGCAGAGTACAAGGGGGAAAAAGTAGGCCTGTTCGGCGACGCCGCCTGCTTCAGTTTCTTCGGCAACAAGCTGATCACCACCGGTGAAGGGGGCATGGTTTTGTTCAAGCAAAAAACTCTCGGCGAAAAAGCGAAGCTCCTGCGCGACCACGGCATGTCAAAGGAGAAGCGCTACTGGCATCCCGAGGTCGGCTTCAATTACAGGATGACCAATCTACAGGCAGCGATTGGTCTTGCGCAACTGGAGCAGGTCGAAGATTTTCTGGCCGCTAAAATAAAACTGGCGAACGCCTATGAAAACGTTTTGAAGGATTGCCCCGGCCTGGAGCTTCCCAGCGCCTGGGACTGGGCCAAAAACGTCTGCTGGTTGTATACGGTGCGAATCGACGAAACGCGTTTTGGCGGGCGCGACGAGGTGATCGAAAAACTTTTGCTCAACGGAATCGACGCGCGTCCAGTTTTTTATCCCCTACACTGCATGCCTCCCTACCAAAAATATGCCAGGGGAAAAACTTTTCCCATCTCGGAAGCCGCAAGCCGGACAGGACTCAGTCTTCCCTCCGCCGTTACGCTCGAGCTGGACGAAATCGCCCGCATCGGAGAAGTTTTGAAGCGCCTGCAATCGGTCCGTGATATCAAAAATATGATCGCAAAATAGCGTTTCCCTGAAAAGCCCAGATTTTATTAAAGCAAATTTCCCTCTCTGCCGTTAAGCCAATGGAGGCGCCGCGCGCGCCGGAACGGGCGGCAAAACTCCGTCCGAATTCCCCGTCACTCAACCCGAAACCGGAATCCATTATGCCGACCAGCACTTTTTCGCAAATACCCGCAGTGGTCAAATATCTTGAAACAGCCCGGCCCGCGTCCATTCTCGATATTGGAGTGGGCAATGGAAAGATGGGCTTCATGGCCCGCGACTTTCTCGACGTCATGTTGGGCGAACGTTATAAAAAGGAAGACTGGAAGACGTTGATTGACGGGATCGAGGTTTTTCCCGACTACATTCAGGAACATCAAAACGCAGTGTACGACAATATTTTTATTGGCGACGCAATGCAGGTTATCGACGGGTTGGGCGAATATGAAATGATCATCATCGGCGACGTGCTGGAGCATTTCGAGAAAGCCGACGCCTGGCGTTTCCTCGACAAATGCTCCGCGCATTGCTCGAAATATCTGCTCCTTTCCATCCCACTGGGAGAAAAATGGATTCAGCCGGAAATTTACGGCAACCCGCACGAGGAGCATCTCTCATTTTGGAAACCTGAGGAGTTTGAACCCTTCGCCGATCAAAAGACGTATTTGGATTTTCCAGGAATTGGTTTGTATGGCAGTTTTTTAATCGCCCGGGAGGATTATCTCCATTTCCGCGTCCGACAGGAAGCCGATTCTCGTTTCGCCACTGGAGATAAACAGGGAGCGGTGGAGAAGCTCGAACAGGCTTTGAAGTCGTTGCCGCCCAATCTGGAAAGCGAGTTTTTACTGGCGGAATTTTTGATTGGCCAGGAAAAAGCCTCCGAAGCCCTCCAGCGACTCAACAAAGTCCGGGAACAGTTCCCGCTGGAGCCGGGCGTCGAAAGTTGCATTGAACAATTGGCGAATGCCTTGAACCAGAAAATCCCCTGCGCGTCCCGCGCTTGAATCTCACACCTCTTTTCGCTAACTACGGCGAACCGTGTATTAGCTTCCGCGAAGCCTGGGATTGGAAAAATAAGAAACCAGGTCGCGAACGGAAATGATTCCCGTCACCTTTCCCTGATCGGTAACCACCAGATGCCGCACCTTGTTT
>JAJDBB010000096.1 GCA_029261555.1 Nitrospinaceae bacterium
TCCGCGTTTCTTGCGACCACGCGCAAGTTGTGGATGGCGGCCGCGGCGGCAATAAATAAATCCGGTTGACTGAAGGGGCGCCTCTTTCTCCTCCCTTTCGGAACCATTTGCCGCCAAGTCAAAAAACACGGCTTGACCTGACCCGCCGGGTCGGCGAAGACTGGGCCCACCAGGATTCGAACCTGGGACCGACCGGTTATGAGCCGGGGGCTCTACCAACTGAGCTATAGGCCCGCGTTTATCCTTCGATAAAACTTCGGAGTTTTTTGCTTCTGCTGGGGTGGCGCAGTTTCCGCAACGCCTTGGCCTCTATTTGCCGGATACGCTCGCGGGTTACGGAGAAATCCTGGCCGACTTCTTCCAGGGTATGTTCGGAATCCAGCCCCACGCCAAAACGTTTCCTTAAAACTTTTTCTTCCCGGGAAGCCAGGGTGGCCAGGACTTTGAGGGTCTGTTCCTTGAGGTCCTTTTTGACGACGGCGTCGATAGGGGACATGACTTTTTTGTCTTCGATGAAATCGCCCAAATGACTGTTTTCTTCTTCCCCGATGGGCGTTTCCAGTGAAATGGGTTCCTTGGCGATTTTTAGAACCTTTCGCACTTTGTCCACGGGCAAAAACATTTTTTCGGCGATTTCTTCCGGAGTCGGCTCGCGTCCCAATTCCTGGACCAGGTGACGCGATACCCGGATCAGTTTGTTGATAGTTTCAATCATATGAACCGGAATGCGGATGGTCCTCGCCTGGTCGGCGATGGCCCGCGTGATCGCTTGCCGGATCCACCAGGTGGCGTAGGTGCTGAATTTATAACCCCGCCGGTATTCAAACTTGTCCACCGCCTTCATCAGGCCGATGTTGCCTTCTTGGATGAGGTCGAGGAACTGGAGGCCCCGGTTGGTGTATTTTTTGGCGATGCTGACCACCAGACGAAGGTTGGCTTCGGCCAGTTCTCTTTTTGCGTTTTTATCTTTCACTCGTCCGCGGGCGATGGCCCGGACGGAAAAAAGAATTTCGTCTTTTGAAGTGTTGGTCTGGGTTTCAATCTTTCGGATTTTGCGACGGCCAGCCTGAACGGTCTTGCTGTGTTTTTCAAATTGGGCTTTGGTCAACGTTTTCCCGCTCGGTAATTTAACGCTTTTTTGCTTGACCCAGCTTTTTGCAGCCTTTTTTACTTCAGCCAGAGACATTTGCAACTCTTTTTCAATCGTTCTCTCCTGTTTGCCGGCCTCTCTTAGTTGAGCGGCAATGTCGTAGATTTTTTCTATGACCTCGTCCATCACCGGGGTCGACATATTGAAATCGCACAAAGCCTGGTCCAGTTTATTTTTTAAATCTTTTTCCTCCTTGGCCAGTTTGGTCCGCATTTTTTCCGTAAGATTGGAAGGGGTCAGTTTTTTACAAACTGTATGCAGTTTTTTTGCCAGGACTTTCATGTTCTTGTGGGTTTTCAGGAAACGTTTGGCTTCCTTTTTTGCCATGCGCTCCTTGTTTTCCTCCGGCTCCCCCGCAACGATCAGCTTAAAAATATACAGATCGTCCTTTTTAAGGACGTCCACCATTTCCTGAAGTTCCGTCTGCGTGACGGAGCAGGAAGCGACGGCGGAGATCACTTCGTTTTGTCCGTCTTCGATCCGTTTTGCAATTTCAACTTCCCCTTCTCTGGTGAGCAGGGAGATCGTTCCCATTTCCCGCAAATACATCCTCACCGGGTCGTCGATGGAAACCGATTCGGCCTTGGGCGCGACCAGATCCGCCGCGGTTTCTTCCTTGGAGTCGTCTTCGTCTTCCCGATCATCTCTGTTTTTCAGGGCGAGCTTTTCCCCTTTGGCGGCGCTGTCCACGATATCAATGTCATTTTCGCCAAATAAATGCATGAGGTCGTCGATTTGATCCGGGGCGACGACGTCCGATGGAAGCACGTCGTTGACCTCCTCGTAAGTGAGGTAGCCTTTTTCTTTTCCAAGAGAAATCAACTGATTTATTTCCGATGCGTCAACAATCTTTTCCGCCATGGATTTTTTTTCTCCAAAGGATGTGGAATTCTATGATTTTAAGAGAACGTTCAGTGGCTCAATACTTTTACTTGCAGATCTTTGTTTCTTAAGAGCGGCGTCGCCTAACAGAGCTTTTAGGTATTTCGTAAGTCCTCAAGCCTCGCCGTGGAACGCGGGTTCAGTTCGTAGCCTTTATTTCTTTCACTTGATTAAATAATTCGCGGGACTTTACCGTCAGTCCCGCTTTTTCGGCTTCCACCATTTGCTGTTTTAAATCGTGAATCCGGCCCTTCATATTTTCTCTTTTCAACTGGCTCATGCACTCCCGGGCGGCCATTTTCAAATCTTCGAACTCCAGCGGAGTCATGGCGACCTGGGTTAAAAACTGCCGTGTCTCCGCGTCCTCCGCAACGTCCACCAGGCGATCCGCCGAAACGGGTTTGCCCTCGCTAAATTGCCGGGAAATGAGTTGGATGACATTTCGGCACACAGGGTTCTGAAAATCATCCGGCGATACTTGATCCAGAATATCCTGGGCCTGCGCGGAATCGGCCAGCATGATGTGAACCAGATACCATTCCGGAGGGCGCCGGGTTTTGGCTTGGGTTTCCAGGACCTCGGTTTTCACCTGGGTTTCGTTTCGCGCCAGCGCTTTTTTCATTTCGGCCAGCAGCGAATGATCGTCCACCCCCACTCGTTCGGAAACCATTTGAACCGCTTGACTGCGTTCGATATTGTTTTTGATTTTGCCCAGCAGGGGCAACAGGCGATTGACGATTTCAACGCGCCCCTGCATGGAGTCCGGGTCTCCCGCCGCCATGCTTTTTTCGATGAAATGTTCGACAAAGGGTTTCGCCTGGTCGATGAGCCGCAGAAACGCTTCCGCGCCGTTCTCCCGAAGAAAGGAATCGGGGTCCTGGCCTTTGGGAAGGGCGGCGACCCGAACCATCATTCCCTGTTCGATCAAAACGTCAAAGCCGCGGTCGGCGGCGGCGCTTCCCGCCTGGTCGGCGTCGAACACCAAAACCGCATTGCGGGTGTAGTTTCTTAAAAGCGAGACTTGCCGCGCGGTCAGGGCCGTTCCGCAGGCGGCGACGACGTTTTTAATCCCATATTGATAAGGAACGATCTGGTCAAAATAACCTTCGACGATCAGAACCTGGTCGTGTTCCCGAATGTCTTGCCGCGCTCCATGAAGCCCGAATAAATGGTTGCCTTTTTTGTAGAGCGACGTCTCCGGAGAATTCAGGTATTTTGGATTTCCCTCGCCCAATACCCTTCCCGCAAAACCGATGATATTCCCGTTCGCGTCTTTAAGAGGAATGATCAGGCGTTCACGGAAACGATCGTAATAATTCCCGGAATCGTCGCCTTGCTTTACCAGGCCGGCTTTGGCAAGTTGCGCCGGCGAGGCGAAAGCGCTTTTTTGCAGGTTTTGCAACAACCCGTTCCAGCTTTTTTCCGCCCACCCCAATTGGAAATATTCGACGGTTTCTTCGCTGAATCCTCTTTTTGCAATATAGTCTCTGGCGACCTTGCCGACGGCAGGGTCGGTCAAGCGGGACTGAAAATACTTTGCGGAAATCTCGTTGAAGCGTAAAAACTGTTCCCGCTCGTTTTTAACCGAGGCTTCCCGTGAACCGGGTTTGGCCTGGGGCAGAGGGACGCCGTAGCGCGAAGCCAGTTTCCGGATCGCGTCCACAAAGGAAACGTCCTCCCGAGCCATTATAAATTTGAAAACGTTGCCGCCGTTACCGCATCCGAAACAATGGAAAATCTGCTTTTCCGGGCTGACGGTGAAGGACGGCGTTTTTTCCGAATGGAAGGGGCAAAGTCCTAAGTAGTTTTTGCCGCTTTTTTTCATCGTCACCGATTCGGAGACAATTTCTACCAGGTCCGCGCGGGTTCGGAGTTCATCGATAATATGTTCGGGGATTTGATAATTCAAAGGGGTCCGGCGTTGTTAAAGGTGATAAAACCAGTCGAATTATTGCTTCAAAAGGGAATTGACGACGTCTTTGATCAAGGTTCCCTCGGCGCGTCCTTTGAATTCCGGGACCAGAATTTTCATGACCTTGCCCATGTCGCCTGGACCTTCGGCCCCCGTTTCACGGATCGCCTCCCCGGCTCTTTTTCGGACTTCCTCTTCCGAGACTTGTTCCGGCAAAAAAGCTTTCAGGATTTCGCTTTCCTGCTGTTCCTGGTCTCTGAGGTCGAGGCGATCTCCCTTTTCATACATGGAGATAGCTTCCTTCCTCTTTTTGAGCTGGCTGGAGACGATAGAGAGAACTTCGTCGGGTTCCAGTTCCCTGCGTAGGTCGATTTCCTTGTTTTTTATTTCAGAATTGAGAAGTCTGAGAGTGTTTAATTTGAGGGAATCTTTGGCTTTCGCCGCGTCTTTCAAATCAGAAAGGAGTTTTTCCTTTATTTCCATAAGTTTCCATGCAAGGTCAAAGGTTGAAATATATATACCGTCCAGAGTTTTGTCAATAGGACTCGCCCTTTTTGGCGTAATTTTATTCCTGTTATTTTAAAAGAGCTTATTTTTGTCGGATTTATATTAAAATTCGAGTTTTAGATAAAAAAAACCCGGCCCCAAGGGGGACCGGGCTTTTTATTAAAACTGAGAAATCCTAGTCGCAGGTAACTTTAACTTTGAATCCACCCGCAGAAACGTTTTTCACCGTGGTGTTGGAAGATCCGCCCGTGGCGGCTTCGCGCTCTTGCTTGGTGAACTCCATTTGCTGGGGAGCCAGAAAACCCGGGTTCAGCTCGAAAGTGCGGGTTTTGCCGTTGGAGATAACTGCAATCCGGGGATAGTTACCGCCCGTTTTGCTCTTTACAACGATGTCGCCGTTACAGGTCGTGCTTCCGCCAGGTCCCAATACTTTGCCTGCGCCCGCCGAAGCCAGGGTCGTAAAGCCAACAAGAGCGAAAATAGCCAGCGCCAGGATAAATAATTGTTTGCTCATAATACATTCTCCTCCGAGTTGATAATTAAGATTTTTGGGCAGGGCGCCCAAACTGGAACATTACTAACCAAACCAAGCAAATTCTTTGCCGGTATTATCTGATATTCAGAAAATTCAAAGCACAGGTCGGCATTAGATTCCCAACCCAAATCCGGTGAATTATACAACAATAATTCACCCAATGGAAGCTGAAGTTGCAAAGATTTTGAGAAATTTGTTATTGGATGAATATCCACGGTAGGAAACTGAAAAGATTGATCCAGGCCAGGATTCCACCGGACAATTTTCGGTTTTGAAATCAATACGCCAAAAATTCCTGTCGCAGTTTTAAAAATTCTTTCGTTTCTTCCCGCCAGGAGTCTTCCAATTCCTGCAAGGAAAAATCGCTTCCAGCCAAACGCTCCCGAAAGTCCGGGGAGCCGTAAAGTAAATCGATCGCCGGCCGGTCGGAAACGAATTCGTAAGGCTCGGTCCGCCATTCAAATTCTCCGGGATACATTTTTGCGATTGCGGCTATCACCGCGACGCCGGTCAATGTCGGTTTGAATCGTTCCCGGTCGACAACATGGATTTGCGCGCCGCCGCAAAGTTCCCCGGCGAACTTTTGAAACGCGGGCCGGAAGTAGTGCGGTCGAAAATAAACTCCGGGCAATTGTTTTTGGTTCAGGGCGTCGGCCAGTTGTTGCGCGTCGATCCACGGCGTACCGAAAAGCTCGAAGGGCAGGGTGGTTCCGCGTCCTTCGGAAAGTTTCGTTCCTTCCACCAGACACATGCCCGGATAGACCGTTGCCGTTTCCAGCCTCGGCATATTGGGAGAGGGGCCGACCCACGTCAAACCCGTCTGGTCGTGCCACATGGACCGGTCCCACCCTGTCATGGGGACCACGGTCAATTCGCAGGTTTCTCCAAAATGTTCCTTGAACAGTCGCGCCAATTCCCCCGCCGTCATGCCGTGGCGGTTGGGCAATGGATATTGCCCGACAAATGAGCGACAGGCTTCGTCGACCAGATTGCCTTCCACCTGGACTCCGTTGATGGGGTTGGGCCGGTCGCAAACGACCACCTGAACGCCCGCCTCGCCGCAAATCCGCATGCAATTGGCCAGCGTGTAAATATAAGTGTAATAGCGCGAGCCGATATCCTGGACGTCGTAAATTAGAACGTCCAGGTCCCGCAAGGCTTCCGGGTTCGGCTTTAAAGAATTTTCTTCCTTGCCGTACAGGCTGAATACGGGAAGCCCGCTGACGGGATCCTTGCGGTCGGCCACCTCGGCCATGTCCTGCTCCTCGGCGTACAGGCCGTGTTCGGGCGCGAATATTTTTTTAAGGACGAAATCTTTTTGCCCCAGGAAGTAAGCAATGGAATGGCGCCCGTCGCCGGCCACGCTGGTGTGGTTGACGAGAAGCCCGATGTTTTTCCCCGCAAGATATTTTTTGGGTTCTGCGATCAGGTTGTCGAGTCCGGTTCGGATTTTGCTCACGCGGTTGGGGAGGAGGCGGGGGTCAGAGAATTTTCATTCCCTTGGGGACGACCACAATTTGCGATTCTTCATCCACGAAAAAACGTTTCCGGTCCTGTTCCAGGTCGTAGCCGATGACGGTTCCGGCGGGGATTTCCACATTCTTGTCGATGATGGCCATATTGATTTTACAGTTTTTGCCGATATAAACCCGGTCCATGACCAGGGAATTGATGACGGCGGCTCCGCTGTCGACAAATACCTCGGGACCGAGAACGGAATCCTGCACGATCCCGCCGCAGACAATACTGCCCTCGGAGACCAGGCTGTTGACCGCCTGACCGCGTCGGCCGTCTTCGTTGAACACGAATTTCGCCGGGGGCCTGCCGTAGGACGCCGTTTTGATCGGCCATTCCCGGTTGTAAAGATTGAAAACGGGTTTAACGTTTCTGAGATCCATGTTGGCTTCCCAAAAAGCGCGAATGGTTCCCACGTCCTTCCAGTGGCCGGTTTCCTCCGGGGTGGCGCCGGGAACTTCATTGCTGGCGAAGTCGTAGGCAAAAACCGGATCGGTTTTGAAAGCCTTGGGTAAAATGTCTTTGCCGAAATCGTGACCGGAGTCGGGATCTTTGGCGTCCTTGTAAAGGACGTCGATCAGGTATTCGCGGTTGAAAACATAATTCCCCATTGAGGAAAATGCCTGTTCAGGCCGACCGGGTATGCATTTGGGTTCCGCCGGTTTTTCCTCGAATCCTGTGACTCGGTAATTTTCGTCCACCTGGAGGACGCCGAATGATTTGGCCTCGTGGATGGGGACGGGAATGGCGGAGATGGTGACTTCCGCGTTATTTTCGCGATGGGAATCGAGCATCTGCTGAATGTCCATACGATAGATATGGTCGGCTCCAAAAATGGCCACTTGATCATAGGAGCGGTCTTCAATCAGATTGATGTTCTGGTAGATCGCGTCGGCGGTTCCCTGATACCAATCGCCCCCCGTTCTTTTTTGAGCCGGGACGGAAAGGATAAAATGATCGTGCAACAGCCCGCTAAAGCGCCAGCCTACTTGCAAATGATCGGTCAGGGATTGGGATTTAAACTGGGTGAGAATATAAAGCGAATAAATTCCGGAGTTGATGAAATTGCTGAGAACGAAATCCACCAGGCGGTATTTGCCTCCAAAAGGCACCGCTGGTTTAGCCCGCTCTTTGGTGAGAGGATAAAGGCGACTGCCCTCGCCGCCGGCCATGATCATTCCCAGGACTTTCATGCTAGGCCTCCGAAGAACAAATTGAAGTCAAGCGCGTCCTTCATATGCCCAGTGTATTGCGAAAGCCGCTCGTTATCAATCAATTTCGGGCCGCCGGTCGGTCGCGGTAAGGCAGGGTTTTGGAAAGATTGCGGACGTAATCCGGCAGGATGGGAAAATCCACATGCCATTTTACGCTGACCAGGTTTTCGTGGACAAAGTTGCCTTCGACATATTGGCCTTTGAATCCGGCGGTCAAGCCGACGTCGTCCGCCAGCCAAAAAGTTTTTTGGACGCCGAATTCCTGATAATCGTCGGCCTTGTACAGGGGGTCGCCCCGGTCGGTAAGAAACTGCGGTCCGCCTCCTTCCCAGAACAGGAAGTGGAGATCGACGTCCCAGACGCGCGCAAAAAAGCGCGTCAATACCCCGCCCTCTTTAGAAACGGGCAACTCGCCCGACGGCTCGTCCTTGACCTTTACGTAATGCACGCTGAAACCCAACGTGTCGAAAAAATTCAGGCTTTCGTTCATATCTTTGGGCGCGAAGGAATACCCGCCGCCGATGCTGTAGGCCAGATTATTGTCCGCGCCGCCGCCGGAATTGCTTTGCCCGCCGAGGTGGTTCCAGTACAATTGGGACTCCGCCATGAAGCCCATCAAGCGAAACTGAGTATAGTTCCCGACGTTAAATTTTTCCCGCCGGGTGGGCAGTTCCCGTTCCCGCCAGTCGATCCAGGTATCTGTGCGCCAATGTTTCTTTTGGATCTGGAACTGAAACCCCTGCTCGATCGGGTCTGAATATTGCAAAATATCATTGTTAAAAATTGCGTCCAGCAGGGGATGGTTCCTGTCCAAAGTTCCCGCCGTGATTTTCATACCCGGCATGAATTCGTAATGCAGGGCGATGATGGGGTCGACGGTATCGACCCGGTCGTCTTCGCCAAAAGGGATGTTTAGCAAAGCCCCCGCTTCGATGGTCATTCCCGACTTGATGCGATAGCTCAGGTAGGGCGCCAGGATGTTGCCGATAAAAGTCTGTCCCTCGTTGATGGCGTCAATTTTGGTATGTTCGATGTTACGGGCAAAGGTATCGTTTTTGATGTGGAAATCCAGAGATTTCCCATAGGCCGTCGAGGCGGCAATTCCTCCGGAACAAATGAGAAATCCAAAAACTATCAATGAGATAGTGGAATTTCTTTGGGCGGTCTTCATGGACGTCAACAAGGCGCGAGATCCCGGTTAATTACAGCTAATTGAAAAACAAAGCGCAATTCGACAAAATTCCCATTGTTGGGAACAAACCCGTCCCGCCATCCGAGTCCTGCGCATTGCTGAAGCCAAGGACTCATTCTGGGACGGAATTTATATCTAGGTAATGCTTTGAATTTCAATATGTTATAGGAAACCCGCTCGTGAGTCAAGAAACAAGATAAAAAAAAACCCCGGCCCAAAAAAGGCCGGGGTTTTCGGATGACGAATCTTCCAGGGAAGAGGGGGGCTTACATCATGCCGCCCATACCTCCCATGCCGCCCATTCCACCCATACCGCCCATTCCGCCGCCTGCCGGACCGTGTGCGTGGTCGTCTTTCTCTTCCGGCAAGTCGGTGATGAGAGCCTCGGTGGTCAACAGCAAGCTGGAAATGCTGGCCGCGTTTTGCAGGGCCATCCGGGTGACTTTGGCAGGGTCAATGACGCCCGCTTTGATCATGTCGGTATATTCCCCGGTCTGAGCGTCGTATCCCATGTTGCCTTTAAGGCTTTTGACCTTTTCGACAATGACGGTGCCTTCTTCGCCGGCGTTGGCCGCGATTTGGCGAATCGGCTCTTCCGCCGCGCGTCTGATAATCTTGACTCCCAACAAAAAGTCGTGGTTGCCCTTGATTTTATCCAGGGCTCCCAGGGATCTCAGATAAGCGACTCCGCCGCCGGGAACGATTCCTTCTTCCACTGCGGCGCGGGTGGCGTGCAGGGCGTCTTCAACGCGGGCTTTCTTTTCTTTCATCTCCGTTTCGGTCGCGGCTCCCACCTTGATGATGGCCACGCCGCCCACCAGTTTCGCCAGGCGCTCCTGGAGTTTTTCCCGGTCGTAGTCGGAGGTGGTTTCTTCGATCTGCGTGCGGATTTGCTTTACGCGCGCCTGGATATTGGCGGCTTTGCCCTTACCGTCGACAATGGTGGTGTTTTCCTTGTCTATGGTCATGACCTTGGTGCGTCCCAAATCGTCGAGGGTGATGTTCTCCAGCTTGACGCCGATATCTTCGGTGATCACCTTGCCGCCAGTGAGAATGGCAATGTCTTCCAACATTTCCTTCCGGCGATCGCCAAAACCTGGCGCTTTCACGGCGGATACGTTCAAGATGCCGCGCAGTTTATTAACGACCAGAGTCGCCAGCGCCTCGCCTTCAACGTCTTCCGCGATGATGACCAGGGGCTTGGAGCTTTTGGCCACTTTTTCCAGAAGCGGAAGCAGGTCTTTCATGCTGGTGATTTTTTTCTCGTGCAGAAGAATATAGGCGTCTTCCAGATGGCATTCCATGCGCTCGGGATCGGTCACGAAATAAGGGGACAGATAGCCGCGGTCGAACTGCATGCCTTCCACGATTTCCAGGGAAGTGTCCATGCTCTTGGCTTCTTCCACGGTGATGACGCCGTCTTTGCCGACTTTGTCCATGGCCTCGGAAATGATGTCGCCAATGGCGTAGTCGCTGTTGGCCGAGATGGTGCCGACCTGCGCGATTTCTTTTTTGTCGCGGGTGGGTTTCGCGAGTTTCTGGATTTCAGTAACGATTGTGCCGACGCCTTCTTCGATGCCGCGTTTGATATCCATGGGATTGGCGCCGGCGCTCACGTTTTTCATGCCTTCGCGGAAAATCGCCTGGGCCAGAACGGTGGCTGTCGTGGTGCCGTCTCCAGCGTTGTCGCTGGTTTTGCTGGCCACTTCGTTGACCATTTGAGCGCCCATGTTTTCAAAAGGATCCTGCAACTCGATTTCCTTGGCCACGGTGACGCCGTCCTTGGTGATCAACGGGGATCCGAATTTTTTGTCGATGACAACATTGCGCCCCTTGGGACCCAGGGTCAGTTTAACCGTGTCGGCCAACTGGTTGATCCCCGCAAGGATTTTATGCCTCGCAGTTTCATTGTATACAATTTGTTTTGCCATATTGAAGAATCTCCTTTATATAATTTCTTGTCAGGTTTAAGTAGTAGGTAGGTGGGTTCGCTGTTACTGAATGACGCCCAAAATGTCGTCTTCGCGCATCAAGAGTAATTCTTCTGAATCGATCTTGATCTCGGTGCCTGCGTATTTGCTATAAAGCACCTTGTCGCCTACTTTAACCTCGGGCGGGGTGCGGGTGCCATCTTCCTTGATTTTACCTGCGCCAACGGCCTTGACCCGGCCTTCGATGGGTTTTTCTTTTGCGGAATCCGGAATAATGATGCCTCCCTGACGGATATCTTTCTCCGCAATGGGTTGAATCAGAACTCGGTCCTGTAATGGACGAATTTTCATAATGGCTCCTTTTTAAAAAAGTGATAGAATTTGAAAAAATTCCTGTTTCAAAAGCAGGTATAGATTCGAAAATTACCTAAAATGCCAGGGTTTATGGTTTAATGAGCTTGGATTTGCAGGTAAAACCAAATTTGAAGTTAAGTTTTAGTTGTTAGCGCTCTCGCAATGCGAGTGCTAATATATATGATTTCAATTGCTAAATAGCAAGCTCCTGTCTGAAAATAAATTAATTTTTTTTGAAACTGACCTTTGAGTGTCCCATAACCCATGAAAAAACAATCATCTAAAGACATAGAAGTTTTTCTCAATCCGCGCCCTGAACGGGATTATGAAATCGAGATGGAGTGCCCGGAGTTTACCTGTCTGTGCCCCAAAACCGGTCAACCGGACTTTGCGGAGATCGTTATCAATTACATTCCCGACAAATTGTGCCTGGAATTAAAGGCCTTGAAGATTTATTTGTGGTCCTATAGAAACCAGGGAGCTTTTCACGAAGCAGTGATCAACCAGATTCTCGACGATCTGGTTTTGGCCTGCCAACCGAGAAGAATGACACTGGTCGGCGATTTTAACGTCCGCGGGGGGATTTATACCACCGTCAAGGTTGAATATACCGGCAAGCCTCGAAAACGGGGTTCGGTCAAAAGGATAAAGTAATCCGCGAGGGAGGAAAAATGCTGGTTCGTTCTGGCGAATGTGAGCGATGCGGGAAATGTTGCGAAACGGTGAACCTGACCGTGGTCCGGGACGTCGCTTTGCAACAGCACGGAAACCTCGAAGAACTCAAGCTCTATTTGAGCTACCGGGGAATCCAGGTCGCGGGCGAGGACGTCGAAAATAACTTTCTGTTCTATTCCATTTCCATTCCCTGTCGACAATTGAACGAGGATAAATCCTGCCGCGTGCATGAAACGCCGGACAAGCCCTTGCTCTGCCTGCGCTATCCAAAAGAAAAAGCGGACGTGGCGGATATCGAAGAGTGTTCTTATTCTTTCAAGCCGGCGGGTCTGGCTTATTTGCCGCAGGGCGTCCCGGACCCATCCGCGCGATGACCCAGGGGCGATACGCGGATAACGGAGATGGAACCGTCTCCGACGCCCTCACGGGTTTGATGTGGCAGGAGGCCTACTCCTATCCCGAAACGGGAAGTTACTTGACCTGGCACGAGGCGGAAAAATACATTGCGGGAATCAATGAGAAGACGTTGGGCGGGCATAGCGACTGGAGATTGCCCGCAAGATTGGAGATTCAAAGTTTGTATGAAGCCGAGTATACTTTCCAGTCGCGAGGCAAAACCTTCACTCTGCATATCGACCCCATATTTGAGTTCAGTTACGGAAGCTGTTTCTGGACCGGCCAGACCAAACTTTCGGCGGCCCTGGGATTTGAGTTCGATAGAGGGGACATGAACTGGTATCCAAGAGGCAGCGTCTCGGGCGCCGTCCGCGCTGTTCGCCTCAAAATGGACCCGCAAAAACTGTTAACGTTCTATAAAAACCGGAGTAGATCAAAAGACTAACCCGCTTAAGCGACGCCAGGATTTTGGTTGAGGAGAAACGAGGCGCATGTCGGATTCGGATAAAGAAGCCGCCCAAAAAAAGAGAGAGAAGCAAAAAGGCAAGGACCTGCGAAAATCCCAATGGTGGCGGCAAAAGCTGGACGCCGGTCTGTGCCATTTTTGCGGCGGCAAATTTGAAAGAGAGCAATTGACCATGGACCACCTTGTCCCGCTTTCACGCGGCGGCAAAAGCTCCAAGGGCAATATCGTCCCCGCTTGCAAGGAATGCAACAGCAAGAAAAAATACTACACCCCGGTTGAAATGATTTTGCGCGATCAAATGAAAAAAGACGTCAATTTCTAGGCTCCTTAATGCCCGCCCCCGCCGATCCTTCAAAAACTCAAAACGAAAAGCGCGTCGACCCGTCCATTTACGACCGGGATTATTTTTTGAAAACCGACGGCGCGGATTTTTATTCCCAGAATCTTTCGGCTCCAAAATTTTTAAAAGCGGCGGCATTGGGAAAAGTTCAAACAGGGCACCGGGTTTTGGATATTGGCTGTGGGCGGGGCGATTTGGCCCAGACTCTGGCGCAGGCCGGGGCAGAGGTTATGGCCGTCGACTATTCCCGGGACAGCCTGGTTCTTACCCAACAAACGTTGGAGCGTTTGGAATCCTCGGACCGATCAAAGATCCATATCTTTAACAGCGACGCGACTCAACTGGGTTTTGGGCCGGAGACCATGGACTCCATTTACATGGTGGACATTGCCGAACACCTGTACCCCGAACAACTTGCCGCCTGTTTTGACGAATGCTTCCGAATATTGAAACCCGGCGGACGTCTCGTCGTCCAGACCTCGCCGAACAAATGGTACAACGATTACGGCTATCCCTTATGGGAACAGCCCTGGAACCGGGTCCTCAATAAAGTTTTCGGGCAAAACCTTCTGACGCGTCCGATCCGCAACGAGATGGATTTAAAAGTCCATATAAACGAGCAAACCCCGCCAAGCCTGAAAAAAAGCCTGAACCGGGCTGGGTTTTCAACGCGGGTCTGGCTGGGGACGGAGTACGTTTTTCCCGTAAAGAAACCGTCTTTGTTTGCGGGAATGTTGGAGATCGCCCGGCAAACCCTTTGCCACGCCTTTCCGCTCTCCCTGTTTCCGCCGTTGAGTTATTTATTCTGCAATAACATCTGGGCCGTGGCCCTCAAGAAAGAAAAATCCTGACTCAAAATTTCAGAGGTTTTTGTAAGGGATTGTTTTGGCTCCCCCTTGCAAAGGGAGTTGGGGGGATTCTTCCGCTAAAAATTTTAATGGTTTGTTTTGCATTGCTAAAAGTTTTGCCCCCTCACCTTCATTCTCTCTCGCAAGGGGAGAGGAATTATTAAAGTTTAGGCTTCGACAAGCTCAGTCTGACTATAAATACTGGTCCCGGCGCTTCGCCGGTCAGCCTGATAATTTGGCGCCATTTCAAAACGTTGGGTCCAGCGGCACACTGGCCGGGGCTTCCCCGGCGGACTAAGTCGGAATGTCCTTGCGGGTAGGGGCCTGGGCGTTGGGACGCGCCATCATGGCGGCGTACCTTGGGTCGTGTTCGGGAGCGTTGGGGTCCACCTGCGCCTTGACGGGCGCGCGGGTTTCGCATACCAGAATGATGTGGTATCCCAGTTTGGTCTTAACCGGTTCCGGAATATCAAATTTTCTGGTTTTTGAAATTGCCTCCATAAGCTCGCGCGTCGTTGTCTCGTCGTCCACGGGAGAGTCTTGGGACGTCCAATCCAAATCGCCGCCCAACGCTTTGGATGGGCAGGCGCTGTATTTTTTCGCCAGACGGGAAAAGAATTTTTCGACCTTATCGCGGTCCCCGTATTCCTTGTCCAAATCGTCGGTGGGTTCTGCCGCAAGCTCTTCCTGATAATCCAATATCACCTGCCGGATCATTTCCGCCGTTTCCGGCGTGGAGACGCGTATGTGCCGCGTCCGGCGTTCGCGCGAGGGATCCAGGTCTTCCTCTACTTTTTTGGCCTTGAACACTTTGCGGGGTTTGACGACGGGAGGCTTTATCTGCGAGGCGTCCGGGCCTTCGATCTCTGGGCCTTTAGCGGTTTTGTCTCTCTCGTAGACAGTTTCCTTGGCTTCTTCGGGTTGTTCCTTATCCGAATCCGACATAATTCAATTCCTTTAGATAAAGCGGGGTTTGAGCCAGATCGCTCATTACCTTTATACTATAGAACAGCCTGCCAAACTTAAAGCATTATCAGGAGCCGTTAAAATCCCAAACCCTCAAGATAGCGAACGACGGCCTGCGAGGAATTTTTTCCAATCACCTCGTGCGCCGCTTCCTTGACTTCGGGCAGGGCGTTTCCCATGGCGATCGCTTTTCCCGCAACGCGAAACATATCCAGGTCGTTCAGGTAATCTCCAAACACCGTCACGCGCGCCAGGGAAAAGTCCAGTCGTTCGGCCAGTTGTTTCACCATGCGGCCCTTGTTGGCGCCGGAATGAAACACCTGAAGCCAGTAAAAGCCCGGCATAGCGACGTCTTCGGCGAAGTAGACGTTCAACTGGTCCCCGTATTTTTTTTTAATGGCGCGGTAAACCGGTTCCAGGTTTTGCGGGACGTCGATCAGAAGCATCCCGGAAATTTCCTCGTCGGCGGAAAATTTGTAATCCTGTGTGTAGTTCAGGCGGCCTTCGCCGTCCAGACTGTTGATATAATTTTGCGCTCCGTCGTTCGAGGCGCTTTGATAATAAACCCTGTGCCGGTCGCCGTAGGCGTAAATGAAAGGCGCGATTCCCCGGTCCAGCGCGGTTGCCATCAAGTCGTTCGCCACGGCGTCGGAAAGAAAATTTGAAGCGACGATGTTCTTGCCGGTGGCAAAATCCGTGAGATACACGCCGTTGAATAAAATCACCGGAATTTTGAAGCGGATATCTTTTAAAATAGGGTAGGCCGAGTCGTAGTTCCTGGCCGTGGCGACGGTAAAGTTCAATCCAGCGTCGATCATCCGGTTCAGGGAGTCCACCGATGCTTTGGGAATTGAGCTGTCCGGCGCCAGGAGTGTGCCGTCCATGTCCGAAACGAACAGTTGGTTTTTTGGAGCGTTCATTTAATTTATAATGTAAGGAATTGGGAAGACTTGGGACAAAGGATAGCTAACCGTTAGCGATAAGAAATTAAAAACACATTTTTGGAGCCGACAATGCGATCCATCCACCCTACAGCGGGACCAAACTTTTTCCGCAAATCAAAAAACGTCGCGATGCTGGCGATCTTCTTATGGATAAGTCTGGCCGCGCCCGCCGGGGCTTTTGATTTTTCCGTCTGGGACGAGCTGTTAAAAAAATACGTGGCGCCCACCACTATTTCCGGCGTGCGGGTCAACGGCGTAAAATACGGTCGACTCAAATCCGATCCGAAATTTCCCCAGTTGGTCGCCCAACTGAAAAGCGCCCAACCGGACGCCTTGAAAAGCCGCGAAGCCAAACTCGCATTTTGGATCAACGCCTATAATATCATGGCCGTGAAAATGATTCTCGACCATTATCCTTTAAAAAGCATCAAGGACGCGGGGAGTATTTTCTCGCCGGTCTGGAAGAAGCCCGTGGGCGTGGTAGGCGGCAAGGAGAGGACCCTGCACGAAATCGAGCACGAGATACTCCGGAAGATGGACGAACCGAGAATCCACGTCGCCATCGTTTGCGCCTCCGTCAGTTGTCCGGACTTGAAAAAAGAATCGTATACTCCGGACCGGTTGAACGAACAATTGGACGATCAAATGAAAAGTTTTCTTCAAAATCCCGGCAAGGGATTGGAGGTGGATTCCGACGGAAAAATTTATCTGTCTGCGATTTTTGACTGGTTCGAGGAGGATTTTAAGTCCAAAGGGGGGGTTCTGCCCTTTCTTAAAAACCACGCGCCGACGGGTTATAAAAAGAGTCTGGCCAATCCCAAATCCAATGTGAGCTACCTGAACTACGACTGGAACCTGAACGAGATTTAATCTTTTCCGGGTTTAATTCCTCGCCGCTTGGGCGTCATTGCGAGGAGGGTAGCGACGCGGCAATCCAGCCCCGCAAGAAAGATTCTGGATTGCTTCACCGTCGTTGGCGGTTCGCAATGACGTGATACCTCGCCCCTTGAGACGGGGTTCTTCATCGGGAAAAAATCGGCAATCTGTTAACGAAAAAGCGAAAAGAAAACCCCGTTCCCGATTGTCGGGAGCGGGGCTTTATTTTTGGAGGAGAGGACGGATTCGGATTTCGGCCTAGTCCGCGTGTTTCCTCAAGAAAGTCGGGATGTCGAGATTGTTCGGGTCGTTGCGCACCACGAAATCCTTTTTGTCCTCCTTCTTGAACGAATGAGCCAGTCCGCGCAAGCCTTCCATGCCGACGGCTATTTTCTGCGGCTCTTGCTGAATCTCCTGCTCCACCACTTTGAGGCGTTTGGCGTTTTCCGAATTCCCCTTGTCGAATCCAGTGGCGATGACGGTGACGCGCATTTCGTCCGTCATGTGCTTGTCGATGACCGCGCCGAAAATAATATGCGCGTCGTCGTGAGCGCTTTTCTGGATCAGGGTGGAGGCTTCGTTCACCTCGTGCAGGGTGAGGTCGTCGCCGCCGGTGATGTTGATCATCAAGCCCTGCGCGCCTTCTACGCTGGCTTCGTCCAACAGCGGGCTGGAGATCGCCTTTTGCGCCGCTTCCACAGCGCGGTTGTCTCCCGAGGCCGAGCCGCTTCCCATCAGGGCTTTGCCCATGTTCGACATGATGGCCTTGACGTCCGCGAAATCCAGGTTGATGAGACCCGGCACCACGATCAGGTCCGAAATACTGCACACCGCCTGTTGCAGGATATCGTCCACCATGCCAAAAGCTCCGGTGAAGGAGGTCTGCGCGCTGATCAGGCTCAGGAGTTTTTGATTGGGGATCACGATCAAAGTGTCCACGGCGCTCTTGAGTTCGGCGATTCCCGCTTCGGCCTGCTTTTGCCGCCGCTTGCCCTCAAACGAAAAAGGCCGCGTGACCACGCCCACGGTGAGAGCGCCCGATTCCTTGGCGATACGCGCGATGGTCGGCGCTCCGCCGGTGCCCGTGCCGCCGCCCATTCCGGCGGTGATGAACACCATGTCGGCGCCTTCCAGCATGCCGCGAATCTGCTCCTCGCTTTCCTCGGCGGCTTGTTTGCCGACGTCCGGATTCGATCCCGCGCCCAGTCCCTTGGTCAACGCCGTTCCCACCTGAATCTTGAACGGGCAGTTGGACGATTCCAGAGATTGAAGATCCGTATTGGCCACGATGAATTCCACGCCGCGCAGGTTGGAACGGATCATGGAATTAACGGCGTTGGTGCCGCCGCCGCCCACGCCGATCACCTTGATGCAAGCGCTGTACTCGTTGTCTTGTTCAAATTGAATTAAATCCATTGTGTTTCCTCCTATTAAAATTAAAACGTTGGGGCGTTCGATCCGCAAAGCGCTTTCAGGTCGGCGGACCGGGTGGGAGTTGCGGTTGCGTTAAAAAAACTCATCCGCCCAATCTTTCATTCGAGTAAAAATCTTGTCAAACAGATTGCGTCCGTGCAGGTCGCGCACCTTGCCCGACTGTTGGCTTCGTACGCCGTATAAAATTAGTCCCGTAGCCGTGGCGTATTTCGGGGTGCTGACCACGTCGATGAGTCCGCCCAGACCGCTGGGGGTTCCGATGCGGACCGGTACCTGGAAAACGTCCTCCGCCAGTTCCGCGACGCCTTCCATGGACGCGGCGCCTCCCGTGACCACGATTCCAGAAGAGATCAGCGACTGATAGCCGGAGGCGTCGATCTCGTGATTAAGAAGTTCAAACATCTCGCGGGTGCGGGCCTCGATAATCTCGCTGAGGATTCTGCGCGACAGGGTTCTGGCGGATCGCCCGCCCACGCTGGACGCTTCGATCATTTCCTCGTCGGTCAGAAGAGACGCCAAAGCGCAACCGTGATTTATTTTCAAACGCTCCGCCTCGGCGTTCGGGGTGCGCAGGCCGATGGCGATGTCGTTCGTCATTTGCGAACCGGCGATGGTCAACACCGAAGTTTGTTTGATGGCGCCGCCGTAAAAAATTGCCAGGTCGGAAGTTCCGCCGCCGATGTCAATCAACGCCACGCCCAGTTCTTTTTCGTCGCTGGACAAAGCCGATTCGCTGGAAGCCAACTGCTCCAGAACGATGTCGCGCACGTTCAGGCCCGCTTTGTTCACACATTTCACGATGTTTTGCGCCGAGGTCACCGCCGCCGTTACGATGTGTACCTTGGCTTCCAGCCGCACGCCCGCCATTCCCAGAGGCGTTTTGATGCCGTCCTGATTGTCGACAATGTATTCCTGCGGCAGAACGTGGATCACCTCCCGGTCCAACGGAATGGCAATGGCCTTGGCCGCGTCTATCACGCGGTCGACGTCGCCGTGGGCAATCTCCTTGTTCTTGACGGCGATGATGCCGTGGCTGTTCAGGCTGTTGATATGGCCGCCGGCGATTCCCACATAGACGGAATCAATTTCGACCCCGGCCATCAGTTCCGCCTCTTCCACGGCGCATTTGATGGATTCCACCGTGCTGTCGATGTTCACCACCACGCCCTTGCGCAGGCCTCGCGATGGATGCTGGCCCAACCCGATGACGTCGATCTCGTTGCCGTCGGAAACTTCGCCGATGATGCAACAGATCTTGGTGGTGCCGATATCCAGGCCAACGATCTGGTTATGTTTTTTGGACATTCATCCTCTCCTTATGATTGACGTTTCCCGGTTGAAGAGCCGGCGCTTTCCCGATGGCGGCGTTTCACCACCATCTTGTCCTTGAAGGAAAGGTCGATTAACTCGACGTCTTCCGGTTTATTGTCCCAGGCGTCCAACAGAATTTTAAAATTGTCAAAACCTTCGTAAAGCGAGTTCGGACTTATCAGAAATTTGATCGCCCTGTTTTTCGTCGTGAACCGGATCCGTTGGTCCGGCGTCATCTCCATGACGCTCACCGGGTCTTCCCGGAAAAACTCCAGTTGGTTGAATTGGCGCATGGTTTTCAATCCCTGGAGCATCTGATCGGTCACGACGTTTTGCCCAAGTTTGATTTCCTCAATGGGCCAGCCGACGATCAAGGGCAGGTTTGCATGGTCCGACCCGGCGTCGCCCAACAACGCCCCAAAATTGTCCAGGATGTAGGTTTTGTCTCGTTGAATGCGGGCGTAGGGGATTCTTTCCAGCAAGGCGATCTGCAGAGCGTCCGGAAAAATTCTTTCCACCGAGACGCTTCGCACCCAGGGATGTTGTTTCAACCGTTTTGTCAAACCGTCCAGGTCGAGTTGGAAAATATTTTGCTCCTTAATAGGTCCCGTCCAATCCAGCAACTGTGTTTCCGTCAGAGAGTGGTTGCCAAAAATACTGACCTGCTGGACCGCAAACCTGGGAGCCGAAGCGAGAAAGTCGTATCCCAGATAGACGGTTATGGACATTACGAAAATCAAAACCGTCTGTCCGCAAAGCGTCGCCAGGGTTTTTACTTTTTCCCAAAACAAGCCGGCGGATTTTTTTGTCCGCTTTTTGGATTTCTTGCGGGCAACGGTTTTGCGTCCCGTACGCTTTTTGGGCGCAACCTGGTCCCAGGACCGGATCGGGTTTTTAAATTCTAAAAGGGCGTAGTTCATGGCGTTCAGGCGCTCGCGTAATCGAGGCGCGCGGTTTTTAACATTTCGACCGCCAGGTCGGCGAATTCCAGTCCCGATTCCTTCGCGGACATGGGGAGCAGGCTGGTAGGCGTCAGGCCGGGCACGGTATTCATTTCCAAAACCTGGGGCGTCCCATCGGAGTCAAGAATGAAATCCACCCGGCAAAAGCCGCGTCCCCGAAGCGTCCGGTAAACCCGAACCGCCGTTTCCCGACAACGCTCCGCCGCTTTGGGTTCGATGGGAGCGGGGCAAAGGTACTCAGTCTTGCCCGGAGTGTACTTGGCTTCATAATCGTAAAACCCCGATTTGGGTTTGATCTCGACAATGGATAGAGGCCGGTCGCCGTTCATCCCGACCGTGAGCAATCGTCCCTCGATAAAACGTTCGACGACCACTTCGTTGGAGTAGGCGAAGGCTTCGTCCAGCGCCGATTCCCATTCCGTCTCTTCGCGCACGATTCCGACGCCAAAGCTGGAACCCTGGTCGGAAGGTTTCACTACCAACGGCAGGTCCAATGATCGTCCTGTTCCCGCGTATTCGTCTTTGTATAGAATTTCAAATTCCGGCGTCGGGACGCCGCTGTGCACGAGCAATTGTTTAGTCACGGCCTTGTTGAAGGCTAGGGCGCTGCCTAAAACGCCGGGACCCGTGTATGGGATTTTCAAATATTCCAGAACTCCTTGAATACATCCATCCTCGCCGTAGTTGCCGTGCAGAGCGACGAAGGCCAGGTCTACCCGGGCGTCCCGAAGTTTGGTTTGAATTTCCCCGTCGACGTCGATGGCGGTCGCGTTCAGGCCTTTGCCTTGCAGAGCTTCCTGTACCGCCCGGCCCGTCGCCAGGGATACTTCCCGCTCCGGCGATAAGCCGCCCATCAATACGCCGATGCTTTTTTTCTGGATCGTTTTCAATCCAATATCTCCCATAGGTTCTTTTTAGCAGGTCCGCCCCCGGCCCTGGCCGGGGCCGGGACAAAGGAAGGAGGGGTACCCTTGCTGTGGCGGACCGCTAAAATTTTTTGCGCGAATTACTCGTTCGCCGTTAGCCGACTAGTCGCCGACGACGATGATTTCCCGTTCCAGTTCGATCCCGGTTTTCTCCTTGACGACTTCCTGGACATGTTCGATCAGGTCGAGGACGTTCTCGGCGCTGGCTTCGCCGTTGTTCACGATAAAGTTGGAATGCTTGAGCGAGACCGAAGCCCCCCCCATAGACACGCCTTTCAACCCCGCCGATTGAATCAATTCCGCCGCCTTGTGGTTTGTAGGATTTTTAAATACCGATCCCGAGTTGGGCAGGTTCAGCGGTTGAGTTCGCGCTCTCTTGGTCAGGTTGCGGTCGAGGGCGTTCAAAATTTCCGCCGTGTCTCCCTTTTTCAATTCCAGCTCCGCTTCCACAATGACCCCGCCGCCGGGCGGGAACGCCGTTTTGCGATAATGAAACTCCAGTTCGTCGCGCTGTAAAACCTGAAGCTCGCCGTCCTTGGTGATACGCGTGACGCTCCGGACCGAGGGACCGATCTCCACCCCTTCGGCTCCGGCGTTCATCACCAGCGCGCCGCCCAATGAGCCGGGAACGCCCACCAGTCCTTCGAGTCCCGTCAGGGAATAGCGCGCCGCGAATTTGGCCAGGTAGGAGGTCTTCGCTCCGGCCTGCGCCTTGATCACGGCGACCTCTTCGCCTTCGGGCGTTTTGGAAAACACCGGATCGTGGATCGATTTAAACGCATCTTTAAGGCACACGACTACGCCTCGAATCCCTTCGTCCCGAACCAGCAGGTTGGTTCCTTCTCCGAGGAAGAACGGAGGAGAGTCGCCCTGGTTTTTTAAAATAATTTTTAAATCTTCAATCCCCTGAGGGAGGATGAAGACGTCTGCCGGACCGCCGATCCGGATGGAGGTGTGGTTTTCCAGCAACTCGTCGTAACGGATTTCTCCTCGGATTTGTTTCAGCCAATCAAGTGGACGGCTCATGTTCTTTCTCAGGTAAAATTGTTGTCCCAGGGCAATTTTTGGCGAGGACAGGCGCGTCCTCAGGGGCAACCGGCTTTCCCCCCCTGCATGCGCGTAGCGAACGATTTTTTGTTTCCAGGATTCGGTGAGCATTTCGTGGGCCATAAAGGGTCCTATGAGTTAGAGGTTTGGGAAAGCTTTTCGGCCAAGTCGCGTCCGATCTCCCACACGTCTCCGGCTCCCAGCGTAACGACCACGTCGCCGGGTTGGAGCGTTTCTATCAAGTGAGAGAGAGCGGAATTTTTTTCCTCCAGATAAACTACGTGCTTGTGTCCAAGTCGCCGGACGCCTTCGGCGATAGTTCTGGCGTCGACTCCGGGGATAGGCTCTTCGCCTGCCGGGTAAATCCTGTTAACCACCAGGTAATCGGCGTTGTTGAAAGAGGCGCAAAACTCATTCATCAAAAGTTGCGTTCTCGAATAGCGGTGCGGTTGAAAGACGACGACCAGCCGCCGCTCCGGCCAGACCTCTCGTGCGGCTTGCAACGTGGCCTGAATCTCCGCGGGATGGTGGCCGTAATCGTCGACGATCACGCAATGTTCGGAATCGTGTATTACTTCAAACCTTCGTTGCACGCCGGGAAAGGTCTTGAGCGCCCGGCGGATGGTTGCAAAGTCGAGGTTGAGTTCCAGTCCCACCGCGACGGCGGCCAGAACGTTTTGCACGTTGTGCCTGCCGGGAATCGGCGTCTCCACCTCGCCCATTTCTTTTCCCAGGTGGAACAGGTCGAAGCGGGCGGTCATGCCTTCGAAACGGATGTTCCGAGCCGCAACGTCGGCTTGGCTTGAGAGGCCGAAAGTGACGTAGCGTTTTTCCACTTTGGGAATGAGCGATTGAATATTTGCGTCGTCGAGACACAACACCGCCGCGCCAAAAAATGGAATGCGGTTGATGAAACTCAAAAAGGCGTCTTTCATATTGTCCAGCGAACCGTAATAGTCCAGGTGCTCCTCGTCGAGCGTGGTGACCACGGCGATGGTGGGAGACAATTTCAAGAAAGATCCGTCGCTTTCGTCGGCCTCCGCAACTAGAAACTCGCTTTGCCCTAACTTGCCGTGGCTCCCCAGGCTTTTGAGCCTTCCGCCGGTGACGATGGTGGGGTCCAGCCCGCCTTCCGCCAGTACGATGGCCGCGAGGGAGGTGGTGGTGGTTTTCCCGTGAGTTCCCGCCACGGCGATTCCGTATTTCATGCGCATCAGTTCCGCCAGCATTTCGGCGCGCGGCACAACGGGGATCATTTTCTCTCGCGCTGCACGGACCTCGGCGTTCTCCGCCTTGACGGCGCTGGAGACCACAACGACCTGCGCGTTTTTCACGTGCTCCGCCTCGTGCCCGATATGGATTCGCGCGCCGACCTTGGCGAGCCGCCGCGTGATTTCGCTTTCCGTCAGGTCCGACCCGCTCACTTCATATCCCTGGTTGGTCAGTACTTCAGCGATCCCGCTCATGCCCGAGCCTCCGATTCCTATAAAATGAATGCGTCTGGTTTTTCCTAAAAACATAATCGTTCATGATCTTTCAAAAGTTTTAAAACCTTGTGGGACGCCAGTTAGACGGCGGAACCCATCAACTTTAAACACAAGTCTCTGGCCCGCTCGGTGGCGTCCCGTTTGCCCAGTTGAAAACTGTTTTGCGCCATCGTCCTGAGCCGTTCCGGCTGACGCATGAGTTTCGTTATCGCGTCTCCCAGAATTTTGCCGTCCAGATTTTCTTCCAGAATCACCTCCGCCGACCCTGCCTTCTCCATCACGCGGGCGTTTTTTTCCTGGTGATTGTGAGCCGCGTGGGGAAAGGGAATAAGAATCGCCGCCTTGCCGCAGGCGTTGATTTCTGCCAGGGTCGTGGCGCCGGACCGACACGCCATTAAGTCGGCTTTTCCGTAGCGCTCCGCCATGTCGTAAAAGAACGGTCGAGCCTCGGCGGAAAATCCTTTTTCCTTGTACCGCTCCGCCAGACCTTCTGCGTCTCGTTCGCCTGTTTGGTGGAGGATATGAATCTGATCTTTCACGTCGCCCATAAAATCGAGCGCTTCGGACATGGCCCGGTTGATCGACCGCGCGCCCTGACTACCGCCCATGACAAGTAGGGTGAAGCGCCCGCCGGCTTCCGGCTCCAAAGGCGCCTTCAAGGCAGAAAACTCTTCCCGGATCAGATTGCCGACGACGACGGTTTTTCCTTCGCTAAAATAGCGGCGCGTCTCTTCGAATGAAACGACGACCCGGTTGGCGATTTTTCCCAGCAACCGGTTGGTGACGCCGGGAAAAGAATTTTGTTCGTGGATCAGAGTCGGGATACGCAACAACCATGCGGCCAACACCGCCGGTCCCGAGGCGTAACCTCCCACGCCCGCAACAAGGGCGGGGCGGCGGCTTGCTAAAAACGCCAGGGATTGCAGGAGTCCAAGAGGGAGCTTGGCCCAGGACGCCCAGCGGTCCCAACCTCTCTTGCCAAGCAGTCCTCCGGCGTAAATGCATTTCAATTCAAATCCCTCTTTGGGCAAAACCCTGGCTTCGACGCCGCGTTGGGTTCCGATGAATACGGGTTTAATTTTCGGATCGTGTTTCATAAGCGCTCTTGCCAATGCAATGCCGGGATATAAATGCCCCCCGGTGCCGCCGCCGGCGATAACGATTCGTTTTTCCATAGTTCGCTCATCGTTGCCGGGACGTTTTTTCCGATATGCTCAACAGCGTTCCCATGCACAGCATGGAAATCAATAACGAAGAGCCTCCCAGGCTGATGAACGGCAGGGGAAGGCCCTTGGTGGGCAACAGTCCCACCGCGACGCCCATGTTGGTGATTCCCTGCAAACCAATCAGCAAGGTCAGGCCCAAAGCGAGATGGGTTCCAAAATCGTCCTTGCAACTCAGGGCGATGGAGAATCCCCGCCACATCAAAATCGCAAACAACAGCAGAATTCCGCTGGCGCCCAGAAACCCAAGCTCTTCGCCGATGACTGAATAAATAAAATCCGTGTGGGCTTCCGGTAGATAGAAAAGTTTTTGTTTGCCGTCGCCCAGACCCAGGCCCCAAAACCCGCCTCTACCAAAGGCCAGGAAGGACTGGACCGCTTGAAAACCCGTATTGGAAGCGTCTTCCCAGGGGTTGAGAAAGGAAAGAATTCTTCGTGTCCGGTACTCTTGTCCCAAAATGGCCAGAGCCAGGAAGGGAAGGGCGGTCAGCGCCGAATAGGCTAGAAACTTGAAACGGATTCCGGCGATAAACAACATGCAAAAGGCCACCGCGCCGATCAGGACGGCGCCGCCGAAGTCGGGTTGCGACAGGATCATTAAAAAGAAAACGCCGAGCACGATGAGGTTGGGCAGGTAGCCGTAAAGGAAATCGTTTAACTTGTCGGCGCGTTTGACCAACGATTTTGCGATGAACAGAACGAGAGTGAACTTGGCCAGCTCCGAGGCCTGGAAATTGATTCCGCCGATGGACAGCCAACGCCGCGCGCCGCCGGCTTCCCTGCCGATTCCCGGAACCATCACCGCCGCCAGCAGAAGAAACGTTATCAACAAGGCGGGGTAGGCGAGCTTTTCGAACAGGGTATAGTCCAGCCGGGAAACGTAAATCATCGTCAGGGTTCCCAACGCCAGCCACATGATCTGGCGTTTCAGGAAGTAATAAGGATCGTTGAATTTTGTCAGGGCGTAAACGCCGCTGGCGCTGAAAACCATCACCACGCCCGTCAAAAGAAGCAAGGCCAGCGCGACGCATAAAATTGAGTCGTACCCGGTATGGTTTGCCATGTTGCGCATCGTCGTCGGTTCCGTTCGTTTATAAATCGTTGACCAGGGCCTTAAATTGCCGGCCCCGGTCTTCGTAATTTTTGAACATGTCAAAGCTGGCGCAGGCAGGCGAAAGCAGTACCACGTCGCCCCGTTCGGCGTGGGCGGCGGCGCTGTTCACGGCGTCTTCCAGGGAGTCGACCTGCTGTCCGGTGTACGTTCCGTTGATCAGTGGAAGAAAGCGGTCTTTGGCCTCGCCCATCAGGATCAAATGCTTCACCCGTTTTTTCATAGGATCCTTTAGCGGCAGAAAATCGCCGTCCTTGTCTCGTCCGCCGGCGATCAAAACGATGGGCCGGTCGAAACTGTTCAGGGATTTGAGCAAGGAGCCGACGTTGGTGCTTTTGGAGTCGTTCACAAAATCGACTCCGCCGACGGCGCGCACCCACTCCAGGCGATGCTCCAGTCCTTCAAACGTTTTTAAAGTTTCAGCAATGAATTGTGGATCGACGCCAGCAAGCATTCCGGCGGCGACGGTGGCCAGAACGTTTTCGACCTGCAATTGCATTGCGGACGACAGCTCCGAAACGGCGCAAATGCGACGTTCTGTTCCGGCGCGTTTGAATACGATTTCGCCTCGGTCTATGCATGCGCCGTTATCCAGGGAAGACGTCGAGCTGAAGTGAAAGACGGAAGCCTGGCGGTCCCGGCCCATTGAGACGACTCTTGGATCATCGTAGTTCAAAATCAAAAAATCTCCGGCGCCCTGGTTGCGGGCGATGTTCGCCTTGATGGCGGCGTATTGTTCGATCGTGCCGTGCCGGTCCAGGTGGTCCGGAGTGACGTTTAAAATTACGGCGATATGCGGTTTGAAATCGCGGGTCGCCTCCAGTTGAAAACTGCTGACTTCCAATGCGAAATAATCCGGGGCCGTCTCGTCAATCAGCGAAATAAAGGGAACGCCGATGTTTCCTGCCACCTGGGTTTGTTTCCCTCCCCGGTTAAACAGGTCGCCGATCAGGGATGTGGTTGTAGATTTTCCATTGGAGCCGGTTACGGCGACGATGGGCGTGTCGGTCAACCTGCCTGCCAGTTCAATTTCGCCTATCACCTCGACTCCCCGGCGGATGGATTCCTTCAATTCACGAGCGTTTATGTCGACGCCGGGACTTACTATCACGAGTTCGGCGTTTGCTCCGGGCCGGTTGGTTCCCATTCGGACCTGAACCCTGGGGTCGAGACTGCCGGGTTCCAGGCCGGGAATTTGTTCGCGTATATCCATCAGGCAAACCTTTGCGCCGCGGCAGGCCAGAAAGTTGGCCGTAGCGATTCCAGTCATTCCCATTCCGACGACGGAGATATTTTTAGTTTCAAATTTCATGGCTTACCGTAGTTTCAAGGCGCTCAGGCCGATCATGGCCAGGATCACCGCGACGATCCAAAATCGGACGATGACCTTTGGTTCTTCCCAGCCCAGTTGTTCAAAGTGGTGATGAAGAGGCGCCATTTTGAAAAAGCGCTTGCCTCCGGTGAATTTGAAATAGCCCACCTGGATGATCACCGATAGCGCCTCGATGAGAAATATTCCGCCGATGATGACGAGCAATAATTCGTGCTTGGAGACGACGGCGATGGTTCCCAGAACTGCTCCCAGGGACAAGGCTCCGACGTCGCCCATGAACATTTGCGCGGGGTAGGCGTTAAACCATAGAAATCCCAGGCTGGCGCCCACCACCGAGGACAACAAAATGGTGATCTCCCCCGCTCCTTTTATATGCTGGATGTGCAGGTATCCGGCGAAAGTGAAATGCCCGCTCAGGTAGATGATTGCCATGTAGGCCATGGTGGCGATAATGATGGGTCCGATCGCCAAACCGTCCAGACCGTCGGTCAGATTGACCGCGTTGGAGGTTCCCACGATGATGAAAACGATAAAGAAAACGTAAAAGTGTCCCAGATCCACGGCCGCGTTTTTGAAGAGAGGGACGTAAAGCAGGGTGGCGTAATCGGCGCGGGATGGATCGAAATACGTTAGATAACTGGCGACCGCCAAACCGAGGATCAGTTGATAGATCAGCTTTTCGCGGGCGGCAAGACCTTCGCCCCGCCGGAGTTTTAACAGGTCGTCGAAAAACCCGATCAGTCCGAAGCCGACGGCGACAAAAGCAATCAGCCAGATATAATGGTTGGAAAGATCGGCCCACAAAGCCGTCGACGCTAAAAAGGCGGACAAAATCAAAAGGCCGCCCATGGTCGGGGTGCCCGATTTTACGATGTGGGTCTGCGGTCCGTCTGCGCGAATTTTTTCCCTGATCTGCCGCTTTTGCAAAGCCCTGATCATGACGGGTCCGAGGAACAGGCAAATCAACAAAGCCGTGATTCCCGCGTAGGCCGATCGAAAGGTGATGTAACGGAATACGTTTAGAAACGAATAATCCGAACTTAGAGGATAAAAGATTTCGTAAAACATGCGTTTAACCTTCTCCCTTGCAGGAAGCGAAACCCTCGAACACGATTTCCATTCTGGCTCCCCGCGATCCTTTGAACAAAAAACAGTCGCCTTTTTTTGCGAGCCGGCTCAGGGTTTCGATTGCTTCTTCATGAGAGGAAACCGCAACGGCCAGCGCGGGGTTTATGCCGGAGCGAATGGCGGCTTCGACCATTTGCGGCGCATAGGTTCCGACCGCGACCAGCCCGTCGATTGATTTTTGCGCGACTTGTTCGCCTAATTGAACGTGGGCGGATGCACTCAAGTTTCCCAACTCCAACATTTCGCCCAACACCGCGAACTTGTTCCCGTCCGCCGGATAGTCGGTCAGCATTTCCAGGGCCGCTTGCATGGATTGCGGGTTGGCGTTGTAAGCGTCGTTGATCAGGGTCATACCCGCGACCTGGGAAACCCGCCCGCGTTGTTCCAGCCGCGAAACGTTGGACAGCCCTTGCGCCATATTCTCCGCCGGAACGCCGAGGGAATGGCCCGCCGCCACTGCGGCAAGGGCGTTGTACACGTTGAAACGGCCCGGCATGGACAAGGGCAAGGATAATTTTTTGTCGAACAGGCTGATCTGGACGTCGAACCCTTTCCCGTTTTTTTTCTGAATGGAGTCGGCTTTGACGTCGGCCTGATTGTGGATTCCAAACGTAATTTTCCTGGCGCGCAGGGTTTGGGCGATCTCAAGAATCAACGGATCGTCCGCATTGACCACTGCCGTTTGCTCCGGACCTAGGGCTTCAAACAATTCGCCTTTGGCGGCCTGAACGTCGCGAACGGTTTTCAATCGCTCCATGTGGGCTTGAGAAATATTGGTGATCACCCCGATGTCCGGACGGGCGATCTCCGCCAACCGCCGGATTTCCCCAGCGTCGCTCATTCCCATTTCCAAAATTGCCGTCTCGTGCTCGGGCGTAAGACCGAACAGGGTGAGCGGCACGCCAATATGATTGTTGAAGTTGCCTTTATTTTTGTGGGTGCGAAACTGGGTTTGCGCCAGGGCCGCGATCATTTCCTTGGTGGTGGATTTGCCGTTGGTGCCGGTCACGGCGACTACCCTGGCGGGCATGCGGTTGCGATGAAACTGCGCAAGATCCTGCAAGGCCTTCAACGTGTCCTCCACTTGGACCACAAAGGGAGTTTGGCGTTCGCTGGATTTCCAATCGGCTGGGATTTTTCCCGGATCAGACAGGACGATTCCCGCCGGCTCTTTGCGATAGACGTCTTCCAGGAAATCATGGCCGTCCATTCGTTCGCCTCGAATGCAAATGAAAACCGACTGCGAATCCAGAGTCCGGGAGTCGATGGAAATTCCCCGGAAAGAATCGCTTTCGGTTCCGGAGAGCAGTCGCCCCTGGGCTCCGTCCAAAACAAATTTTGCGGTGGCTTCAATCAAGGCGCATCCTCGCGTTTAAAATTTGTTCCGCAACCTTGCGGTCGTCGAAATCCACAACACGGTCTTTAAAAATCTGGTAGTCCTCGTGGCCCTTGCCGGCGATGAGAACGAGGTCGCCCGTCTCCGCCTTGTTGATGGCGCGTTCAATGGCCTCTCTCCGGTCGACCGCGACGCTATAGCGCTCGCTACGCTTTACCGGATCTGGAATTCCTTCGCAGATTTCCGCGATAATTTTTTCGGGGTCCTCGCTTCTGGGGTTGTCCGTGGTGACGACGGCGAAGTCGCTCAATTCTACTCCCCAACGGCCCATGGCCTGTCTTTTCCCGGCGTCCCGGTCGCCTCCGCAGCCAAAAACGGTAATGATTTTGTTTGGGCAAAATTCGCGCGCGGCGGTCAGGATATTTTTTAGAGCGTCGTCGGTGTGAGCGTAATCGACGGCGACGGTGAAATCCTGACCCGCGTCCACCCGCTCAAACCGGCCGGGGATTTGTTCCACCCGCTCCAAGCCTTGGAGGACGTCGTCGAAGGGAACGCCTAGCGAAAGCGCCGTCGCCGCTCCGCAAAGCAGGTTGTAGACGTTGTGCCGACCCGGCAGTTTGGATTTGAGACGATGACTGCCGAATGGGGTTTTCAGTGTGAATTCGCTTCCGCGGTCCGAGAGGACGAGGTCTTCCGCCATGACGTCGGCGGGCAAATCGATTCCCAGAGTCGTCGTGTTTTGAGAATTGATTGCGGCAAACTCGCGTCCGACCGGGTCGTCGGTGTTGATTACGGATTTTTTGACGTCGTGTTCCGTGAACAAACTTTTCTTGGCGTTTTTATAATCTTCCATGGAACCGTGAAAATCCAAATGGTCGCGGCTGAAATTGGTAAACACGCCGACGGAAAAGTCGAGACCGAGCGCTCGCTTGAGCGCTAGGGAATGAGACGAGACCTCCAGAAAGCAATGGGTGACGCCGATATCGGCCATTTCCCGCAACATGCGGTGGATTTCCACCGACTCCGGCGTGGTCATGGGCGCCGGAAAGGAAACGCCGCCGTAACGGTAGTCGATGGAACCGATGACGCCGGTCGGCTCTCCAGCGGCGGCCAGAACGCTCTCCAAAATAAAAGTGAGCGTGGTTTTTCCGTTCGAGCCGGTGATCCCGATCAGGTCCAGATCATTTGCGGGCCGGTGGTAAAATTCGCGTCCGACCCAGGCCAGCGCAGCGCGGCAATCTTCGACGCAAATCGCCGTCGCGTCTTTTGTGGACAGGCCCATCGCGTTCAAGCCTTCGAAGGGAGTCGAAGTGATATACGCGCGGGCGCCGCGTTGCAGAGCTTCTTTAATGTAGAGGCTTCCGTCCTGTTTGAACCCTGGGATAGCGACAAACAAAACTCCTTCTTTCGCTTCCCTGGAATCGAAGACGACGCCGGAGATTTCCCGGTCGAGAGACCCCAGTACGTTGATCAGAGGAAATCCACGCAACAGATTTTCAAGCGGCGCGTTGAAGTTTTGGTTCAATTTCCCGATCCTTTTCAATAGGGGCCTGGCTAACGCAGTCGCGTACATAGCGTCCTCAAGCCCGATCCAAAATCAACACCCGCTCTTTTCTCGAGGGGATGTTCATATAGCGTAAAGTTTGCTTGGCGATTTCCCTGAACACCGGCGCGGCAACGGACCCGCCGTAATGCGTTCCCTTTGGGCTGTCGATCATCACGAGAATGGCCAGCCGAGGGGAATAGGCGGGCACAAAGCCGACAAACGAAGCCATATAAAACCGGTCGGAATAAGAGCCGGCGAGGGGATCAAATTTTTGCGCGGTGCCGGTTTTCCCCGCCACGTCAAAGCCCTCGATGGCGGCGTTTTTTCCCGTGCCATGGTTCACCGCCCGGCGCAGAATATCGAGCATCTTGCGTCCGGTTTCCGGAGCCACCGCGCGACGGATTATTTGCGGCTCGGTTCGGGCGACCGCCTCGCCTTGCTTGAACGTTGCCTTGGTGACGTAGGGCTTCATGAGGGCGCCGCCATTGGCCATGGCGGAGATGGCGGAGATCATTTGCAGAGGCGTGACGGATATTTCCTGGCCAAAGGAAAGCGGGGCGTGGGACAGACGCGACCATTCCCGAAGAGGCCTTAGTCTTCCGCGTCCTTCTCCTGGCAAGTCGACGCCCAACTTTTCGCCGAAGCCGAAGCGCTTCATATATTTATAGAACGTTTTTCTTCCCAGCTTTTCCGCGATCTTGATAGTGCCAATATTACTGGAATTCGCGATGACGTCTTTCAGGGAGAGCCAACCGAACGAATGACCCGTGGCTTCCCTAAAAAGCCGGCCTCCCAGGCGGTAGGCTCCGTTTTCGCAAAAAAATATGTCGTTGGGCGCGGCGACTCCGGAGTCTATGGCGGCGGCGGCCAACACCGGTTTGAAAATCGAACCCGGTTCGAAGGAGCCCGAAATAGCCTGGTTTTTCCGGGTTTCCCTGGGATAGCTGGAAAAATTGTTTGGGTTGAAGGCCGGAGCGTTGGCGATGGAGTATATTTCCCCGGTTTTGGGATTCATGACGATCGCGAATCCTCTGACGGCCTGATGCTTTTTGACGGCTTTTTCCAGTTCGTATTCGGTGAAAAATTGCACGACCTCGTCGATGGTGAGCGCGACGTCCAGGCTTTGGTATTTATCTTGTCCTGCGGTATTAGCCCAGCGAATGCGTCGTCCGCGGGCGTCCTTTTCCGTTGTCAGCTTAACGGAGGCTCCCTTGAGCCTGGAGTCGTGGAGGTATTCCACTCCGGCCAGCCCCTGGTTGTCTATCCCTACGAATCCGAGGGAATGGGACGCCAGTTTGCGTTTGGGATAAAAACGCTTGTGTTCGATTACAAATTCCACGCCTTGCAGGCTTTCCCGCTTGATGGCCTTTACGGCCTCGGGGAGAACTTTGCGCTGTATCCATACAAATCCCTTTCTGGACTCAATCTGTCTCAAGACTTTATCGAAATCTTTCCCCAAAACTGCGGACAGGATTTTGGCGACTCGTTGCGGATCGGTCACTTCCTGGGGGTTGACTGCAACGGATTCCAGTTCCACGTTGGCGGCGAGCGCGTTCATGTTGCGATCGTAAATATTTCCGCGACCGTATTGCACGGTTTCTTCGGCGCGGTATTGCCCTTCGGAGCGGGCTAGCAACTCGTCGTGCTGAATGATTTGCAGATAGAAAAGACGCGAAATAAGGGCGCCGGCGAAAAGGAAGAACAGAACGCCGATCAGGAGGAGCCGGTTTTTCAAACCCTGGCGGTCAGGGTTTGAGTTGGGCTTTGATACCTTTTTCATAAGGCTTGTCGAGGAAAATGGTGACGATTTGGCCGCGTTCTGGATGGCGCAAACCAATTTGGCTGATCGCCAGCGATTCTATGCGCTGCAACGATTCAAGAGAGTTTTTTTCAATCTTCATCATTTGATTTTTCCGGACCAGAATTTTATGTTCCTTTTGAAGACCTTGATACTCGTAGGCTAGCTTGACCATTTTCACGTTCGGCCATACATAGGCCATGGCGCCCGCCATCAGCAGGGCGGTTGCGAACAGGAGCATCCTCAACTCCAGGGAGGAGACCCCGATCCGGGTTCTTAAAGAGGCGCCGAGCTTTCGCGGCATAAAATCCTTTCGGCGGCGCGGAGTTTGGCGCTGGAGGCGCGCGGGTTTTGTTCCAGCTCCCGTTTTCCCGCCCGAGCCGGTTTGCCGGTCACGATTTTTAGCGTCGGCATTTTGCCGCAAACGCAGACCGGCATTTTGGGCGGACAAACGCAACTCGTTTCCTCCCCCTTGAAAAATTGCTTGACGATACGATCCTCAAGCGAATGAAACGAAATCACCACGAGCCGCCCCGCCGCGTTCAGGACGTCCAGCGACGCGCGCAGGGCGATTTTTAATCGCTCCAGCTCGCGGTTAATAGCAATGCGCAGGGCTTGGAATGTGCGGGTAGCGGGGTGAATTTTGGCGTGACGCGGCGAAATCGACGCGCTGTAGAGGATGCTCGATAATTGGAGGGTGGTGACCACGGGGGATTTTGCCTGCGCTTTTCGGATCGCCCGCACGATCTTTTTATAATGTCTTTCTTCTCCGTATTCCTTGATCACGGTTTCCAGTTCCCGGTCGTCGAGATTAACCAGCAAGTCCGCCGCGGTTTCTTTTCCATCGCGATCCATTCGCATGTCGAGCGGGCCGTCGTATTGAAAACTGAAACCTCTTTCCGGAGTATCGATCTGCATGGAGGAGACTCCCAGGTCGAGGAGCACCCCGTCCACCGCGTCGATTTTTTCTTTTTGTAAAAGGCTTTTCATTTGGCTGAAGTTTCCGTGAACGAAGGAGACGCGGTCGCCAAACCGGGCGAGTCGCTTTTTGGCGCGTTGCAAAGCCTGAGAATCCTGGTCGACGCCGATCACTCGGCACGTCTCCGGGCTGTTTTCAAGTATTAGTTCCGTGTGACCTCCGTCGCCGAGGGTGCCGTCCAATACCAGCCGGGCGGAACCGACGTTCAAATAGTTGAGAACCTGGGTTCCCATGACCGGGGCGTGATAATTCATGACAAAAGTTCGGCTCCTTTACGGCGCTCGATTTAGGAAGGCGTTGAATTGGCGCCCAATGCTTTTTCCCATTCGGCCTTGGACCAGATTTCAAAAGTTTCGGACATTCCGGCGACCACGACGTCTTTGGTCAGCGAAATGATTTCTTTTTGATGGGCGGGTATCAAGATCTTGCCGGATTTCATTTCGCACTCGGCGGCCCGCGCGTAGAACTGACGCATCTCTTCCCGGTCCTCGCGATTGAAGGCGGAATGGTTACGCATTTTTTCCACGTTGATTGCCCATTCCTTTTGAGGGAATACAATGATAAAATTGTCCATGAGTACGAGCACGAGGTTGGGAGAGTCTTCTTTCTCCAGCACGGCTCGAAAGCGGGCGGGAACATTGACTCGGTTTTTGTCATCCAGGCTGAGAAAATAATTGCCGAGGAATCCGTTTACGACGCTCATGGCTAATTTGGGTTAGAATTAAATAAACACTTTGTTACATAAATTAACACTTCGAGACACAATCCTATCATAACGGGACACGCTGTCAATAGAAAATGCATTGAAAATAAGGGGTTACAGGTTTTTTGTCGTTCCGGGGAAGACCTGTAAATAGCTGATTTTTTGGGTGTTATTTGATAGTTGTGGATTGGGTGGAGTTTGTGGGAAAATTTTTTCTGACCTTTTCCTCTTTTTTATTGGGGAAAACCGAGACACTTTCGAAAAATCCCGGTTAAGGATTTCCGGGCGCATGTTGGTTGCAATAAAGACTGACCTAGTAGAATGGATTTGTTTTGACAGGCTGTGCGGGTCGGCGCTAGAATTTTAATATAGATAATAAACAGGGTGGCAGGCGGGAACGCTTCGCCGCCAAAATTCAAGAGGTTTTCTGAACCATGCCGCGTAAGAAAATAAAATTTTTGGTTGGCGCATTCATGATAATCCTGGCCATCGGATTTTTGATTGGTTCTACTATCAATAGTACTTCGACCTATTTCATGACGGTGTCTGAACTGCACCACAATGGAATGGACAATTATTACGACGCCGGACTCAAGGTGAAAGGCAACGTGGTCGACGGGTCCATCCAGCGCGACCCGCAAAACTCTCTGGACGTGGCTTTTCGGATCAAAGAGAACGACGATATTCTAAAGGTCGTGTATAACGGGATCACCCCTGATATGTTCAACGACGGCGGGGAAGTTGTGGTCGAAGGGACATTGGCCGAGGACGGGGTCTTTCACGCCAACACGCTGTTGACCAGTTGTCCGTCGAAATACGAAGCGGAAAAGGAAAAAGGCAAAACCCACCCAGGAAGCCTGCCTGATTTCAGCGGGGCGCAGAAACCGAAAGTCTCTCCGGAGACTCTGCCCAAGGCGAAAATTTAATCTTTCACAATTTATCCCAAGATCGTTCGATCCAGCCGGGGAGGGGATTTTTTCGCCCCGGGGAATGATTTTTAATTGAGACGTGTATGAACGCATTAGGCGAATTTGCATTGCAGTTGGGTCTGGCCACTTCCATATATGGAATCGTTTGCTACCTCATGGCGGCGCGCGGCAACCGGATCGATCTTTATTTGAGCGCGGACAAGACGCCGCTTGTGGTCTGGGCCTGCGTTATGATGGCGTCCATCGCTCTTTGGAAAGCGTTTTTGACGGACGATTTCAGCGTGGAATACGTTTGGGCTTATTCCAACTCCCAACAAAACGTATTCTATAAACTGGCTTCTTTCTGGGGCGGGCAAAAAGGGTCTCTGTTGTTTTGGACCTTGATCCTCACCACTTATATGGTGATCGTTCATTCCCAGTACCGGAAAAAACATCTGCGCCTGGTGCCGCACGCCATGGCGGTCATGCTTGTAATGACAGTGTTTTTCCTCGGCCTCCTGAACTTTTCCACCAACCCCTTCGAGTTGATTCCCTTGCCTCCCGAGGATGGACGGGGGTTGAATCCCTTACTGCAAAATTACTGGATGGTGATTCACCCGCCCACCTTGTACCTGGGCTATGTGGGATTTACCGTGCCCTTTGCTTTCGCCATTGCGGCGTTGATCACGAAGAACCTGGACGACGGTTGGATTCGTTTGACGCGCAAGTGGGCCTTGATCTCTTGGTTTTTCCTGTGCATGGGAAATTTGTTTGGCGCACAGTGGGCGTATGTAGAGTTGGGCTGGGGTGGGTATTGGGCTTGGGATCCGGTGGAGAACGCCGCGTTCATGCCGCTGATTGTGGCCACCGCTTATCTGCATTCCATCCAGATCCAGGAAAAGAAGGACATGATGAAAGTCTGGAACATGTCTCTGATCCTGCTGACCTTTGTGATGACCATTTTCGGGACGTTCATCACGCGGAGCGGTTTGATTCAGTCGGTGCACACGTTTGACGAGGCCACGCTGGGATTTATTTTTCTCGGCTTTCTAGGAGTCATCATCGCATTCAGCGTGTTCCTGATTGTAAAAAGACTACCGCTTTTGAAAAGTGAAAACGAGTTGGATTCCTTTTTGTCCCGCGAAAGCAGTTTTTTGTTCAACAACCTGGTGTTGTTGGGGATCGGATTCGCCACCTTTTGGGGAACGATTTTTCCTATCATTTCCGAAGCCTTCCGGGGCGTAAAAATTACGGTAGGGCCTCCGTTTTACAATCAGGTCAACGTGCCGATCGGCATGGTATTGCTGGCTTTGGTAGGCATAGGGCCCGTCATCGCCTGGCGCAAGGCCACCTGGTCCAATCTTAAAAACAGTTTTTTTAAACCCATCGTTACTGCGGGCCTGGCGGGAGTGGGTCTGTCGTTTTTCCTCCCGTTCACGAACAAGGCGGAAATTCTGGCGTACATCACTTTCATTATTTGCGTTTTTGTTTTGACGACGATCGTTCTGGAATTTTCCAAGGGCGCGCGGGCGCGAGCGCAAATCTCCGGCGGAACTTTTATTGAAGGCTTTGGCAGTTTGGTCTGGCACAACAAGAGGCGCTATGGCGGTTACGTCGTTCATGTCGGAATCGTGTGCATTTTCGCAGGCATCGCCGCGTCTTCCGCCTACAGCGTGGACGCTCAAAAAGTTTTAAAAATCGGGGAGAGCCTCGAACTCGGCGGTTACACCTTCACGTACGAAAAATTGAGAGTGCGGGAAGCGTCCGACGTGAAGACCCGGATCATCGCGTCTATGGGAGTATTTAAAGACGGGAAAAGAGTCTGGACCGCCAAGCCGGAAAAGGAATTTTACAAGGAGCAGAACCAGCCGGTTTCCGAAGTGAGTTTGCGCTCCACGTTCATAGAAGATTTGTACGTGATTCTGGCCGACTTCCGCGAAGACGAAACGGCGACTTTCAAGGTGTACGTCAACCCGATGGTTTGGTGGATGTGGTTCGGCCAGATGGTGATCGCGTTGGGAACCATTGTTTGTATGTGGCCGGACAAACAGGAAGAGCGTCGGCGCCTGCAACGCGTCCGCCGTCAGGAAGCGGTGTTTGCCGCCGGACCCGCGGCCCCGGCCCCGGCTCAGCAGGAGTGAACGCCATGAAAATAAAAAAGATCTTAGTTTATTGCGGCGTCTTGAGTTTGTTTTTGGTTTTCTCCAGCGCCGCGTTTGGCGGCGCGTTGGTGGCGGATTTGGAAAACGCCTTGATGTGCAAATGCGACGATAAGTGCGGCAAGGTGATTATCAACTGCACCTGCGACACGGCCAACCAGACACGCCTGGATTTTCAACAACACCTCGACTCCGGGATGACGGTGGATCAGATTATCAAAATGCATGTGGACAAATATGGGGAAACTGTTTTGTCCGCTCCCAGCAAAAACGGGTTCAATCTGACCGCCTGGATCACTCCCTTTGCCGCTATTCTGGGGGGAGGCTTTGGGATCAGAAAACTCATGAAACGCTGGGTGAAAAGGAAAAAAACTTCCGCGGGCGAAGCGCCCGATTCTATCGAAGAACCCTCTCCAACGGCGCCTTCGAAATACGCCCGGCGCCTTCAGGATGAATTGGACAACCTGGAATCCTGAATGAGCGCGGTTCACATTATAGATCTTCTTCTCGTCGTCGCTATCTTGATCGTGGTGGGCGTTCCCCTGTTTTCTTCTAACTCCAAATCAAAACTGTACGCCTCTCAGGATGAAATGTTGGAGGAATTCAAGCACCTGCAAGTCCGCAAGGATGAGGTTCTGCTTTCCATCAAGGAATTGGAATTCGATTTTAAAACCGATAAACTTTCTCCTGCGGATTATGAAGATACCCACAAGGGGCTTGAGGCGGAGGCGATGGTTATACTGGAACGAATGGATGAACTGGAATCCCTGAAAAAACAGTCGGGCAAAAGTCGCTCCAAAAAAGCGAACGCCGCGTGAGCCGCCCGTCTCCCCTCTACCCTCCGGTATCGTAAATTAAATGGACGAAACCTCCCAGCCCCCGTCGCCGGACGTCGCCGTTAAGGCGGTTGGCCTGCGGAAATCCTTTGGTTGGCTTGAAGCGTTGCGCGGGGTCAGTTTTGAATTGAAGAAGGGGGAATTTCTCGCCGTCTTCGGTCCCAATGGCGCGGGGAAAACCACCCTGTTAAAAATCCTTTCAACGTTGACCCGTCCGACGGCGGGAAGCGCTTGGGTTGCGGGCTACGACGCGACGAAGGGCGACGCCGAATTGCGCAAGGAGATCGGGGTGATATCGCATGCCAGCAGTATTTACGGCGATTTGACCGCGTTTGAAAACATGGTCTTTTATGCTAGGATGTACGGCGTTCGCGACCCGGAAACACGCGCCGTAGAGGTGGTCGACGAGGTGGGACTGAAAGCTCGATTGCACGACCGGGCGGCTACTTTTTCCCGAGGCATGTTGCAACGGCTGACCATCGCCCGCGCCGTGATTCACAATCCCTCCGTTTTGTTTTTAGACGAACCCTACACCGGACTGGATCAGCACGCGGCGAAATCGTTGACCGAACAACTGGCCTTCCTGCATACGGAAAAGCGTGCGCTGATTCTGACGACCCACGATATCGATCGAGGATTAGATACCTGCGACAAGGCCGCCATTCAAGTGGCGGGGAAATTTGTCCGCATGGATTCCATCGACGAGATCGACCGAAAAAATTTTGAAAATTTGTATCTAAAAACCGTCCGGGAAAACAGTTGAGCCGGTCTTTCTAAAAAACATTCGGCGACCCGCCTAGCCTGCACATGGATCAATATTTTAAAACCGTTTACGCCATCGTTTGGAAAGATTTTGTTACGGAATTAAAAACCCGCGAACTGTTCAGTTCGATGTTTATTTTCGCGACGCTGGTGATCCTGATTTTTATTTTTTCCATCAACCTGAGCGTGGTCGACGCCCGGGAGGTGGGACCGGGAATTCTTTGGGCGGCGTTTATTTTTTCCGGCACGCTGGGCCTCAACCGCTCGTTCATGCTGGAAAAGGAAAACGATTGCTTGCAGGGCCTGATGCTGACTCCGGCGGACCGGACCGCGATTTTTTTCGGAAAAATGCTGAGCAATTTTGTCTTTCTAACGATCATGGAAATTTTTATTCTGCCGCTGTTCATGGTTTTTTTTAATATCGATTTGTTGCCCCATCTTGGACCCTTATTGCTGGTGGTGTTTTTGGGCACCGTCGGGTTTTGCGTTTTGGGGACCTTGTTGTCCTCTTTGTCCGCGCATTTAAAAAACCGCGAAGTCATGTTGCCCCTGTTGTTGTATCCTTTACTGGTTCCCGTGGTGATCGGTTCGGTTCGCATGACCGGGCAAATTCTCGCCGGGAAGGAACTGGGGGATATGAGCCAATGGATTGGTTTGATCCTGTGTTTTGATATTATATTTACGGGGGCGGCCATCATGACCATTGATCACATACTGGAGGAATGATTAGGATGGATAACCTCGGCTATCTGTTTGCGGCCAACGCCTTTGTCTGGAGCGGCGTAATTTATTACCTGTTTCGCCTGATCCAGCAAAACGCCGCGCTGAAAAAAGATCTGGATATGTTGAAAGCGGCCCTGGAGGACGACCCGAAATCATGAGCGAAGAACGCCTCCCGGAATCTGAAAACGACGGCGACGAAACTCCCGTCCTGATCTGGTTGACCGCCGCCGCCCTGTTAGCCGCAATGGGCGCCATTTTTCTGTACGCGCCCACCGAGGCCACTGAAGGCATGGTGCAACGCATCATGTACTTTCACATCCCCTCGGCCTGGGTGGCCTTCTTTGCGTTTTTCATCGTCTTCGTGTGCAGCGTTTTATTTTTGTGGAAACGCGACCGGGAATGGGATATCTACGCCAACGCCTCGGCGGAAGTCGGCTTGATGTTCTGTACGCTGGTCCTCATCACCGGGCCCATCTGGGCGAAGCCGGTCTGGGGAACCTGGTGGGTGTGGGACGCGCGCTTGACCTCCACGCTCGTGTTATGGTTGATCTACGCGGCGTATTTAATGTTGCGCGCCCGGAGCGAACCCGGCTCCATGCGCGCCCGTTACGCTGCCGTGGTGGGTATCGTCGGGTTTCTCGACATTCCCATCATCCATTTTTCCGTATTGTGGTGGCGCACCTTTCATCCACAACCCAAGATGATCACGTCCGAAGGAATCGGAACGGGAATGGAGACTCCCATGGTCGTCGCGTTGATGATTTCGCTGGGGGCGTTCACGCTTTTGTATTTCCTGCTGATGGGACAACGGGTTCGTTTGGAAAAACTTAAAGATGAAATCGATCGCCTCAAAAGAAACAGACTCTACTCTCACTAAACGTTACGTCGCTATTTTCGCGTTCCTGTTCGTTGCTGCGACGATGATGTTCTTCGATCACCTGAACGAAGATCCTATTACGGTTGGCGAGGCGCGGGAGCACGCCAACCCAGATTCGAAGAGCGCGTCCTCGCATTATTCGGCGCCGGATTTTTCCGCGCGCGATCTGGAGGGCAATCTGGCCGGGCTTTCTAAATACAAGGGAGACGTGATTCTGCTCAACCTTTGGGCGACCTGGTGCGCGCCATGCCGGATTGAAATGCCCTATTTTGAAACCTTATACCGTCGCTTCCGGTCGGAGGGATTGACTATACTGGCCGTCAGCATCGACAAACAAATGGACGGACGGGTTGCTGACTTCGTCGAAAAATATAAGTTGAGTTTTCCGGTTTTAATCGACGACGGAGGGGAGGTCGAACGCCTGTATCCCACCATCTCCATTCCCGCGACGTTTGTGATCGACAAGTCAGGAATGGTGGTTGGGCGCATCGACGGTATGAAGAACTGGAAATCGGAGGAAACGTTTGAAGCCGTGGAGTATTTGTTGAAACACCCAGGAGTGGCGGCTTCTAAAACTTAAAGCCGCGAATAACGAAAAATTTAATTTTTGAGAATTTCTATGCTACGCGAAAAAAAGGCGCTCGCCGCCAACGAAAAATTTTATCAGGCGTTCAACAAACAAAACATCGAACAGATGCTCAAGGTCTGGCATAACGACCCGTCCTCTGTTTGCGTGCATCCTGGATGGGACGCCTTGAACGGGTTTGCGACCATCATGAAAAGCTGGCGGGATATTTTTGAAAACAGCGACAGCATGGATATTAAATTATCGGACGTCGCCGTCACCTCCTCAAAGGATCTGGCCTGGGTGCGTTGCCATGAAAACCTGTTCACCATCAACATGTCCGGCGTGCAATCCACCCGGGTTTACGCCACAAACATTTTCCTGCTGGTGGACGAGGAGTGGAAGATGGTCCTTCATCACGCCTCTTCCTCGTCGTCGGGCGCGGCAGAGGCGGATGAAGAGTCCCAAGTCAATTAACGCGTCAATTGACGGAAACCATTTTAATTTCAAAAATCAGGGTTTGGCCGGCGAGGAAATGATTGGCGTCCAAAACCGCCGAATCCTTTTTGACCTCCTTGACCGTTATCATTTGACCTTGAGGACTCGTTAATTTGCTCCCCGCCTTGACCCCCTGCGGTAAATTTTTCAAGGGAACTTCGAATATCATTTTTTCGTTGCGCTCGCCGTAAGCCTCCTTCGCCGGAATGGTCACGGTTTTATTGTCTCCCACCATCATCCCGATCACTCCGTCGCTCATCCCCGGAATAATATTTTTGGAACCCACGGTGAACTTAAGCGGACCTCGGCCTTCTGATTTGTCGAAAATAGAATCGTCCTGAAGTTTCCCAACGTAATCAATTTCCACAACGCTGCCTTCTTTCGCCGCTCCGTCGGCCAGAGCGGACGCGGGAATCGATAATATTGCGGCCAAAAAAACCGCGGACGCAAAAAAAACCGCGCGTCCTTTACAGGTAAAAAGTTTTTGCATGTCGGTCTCCTTTTTATGCATGCCGGTCTTCATAATGAAGTGAAATATACAAGCGCGAATGGGTTTCCATAAGGCGCCCGGAGTTAATTAATTAATGGTGGTGGTGACCGTCGTGGGAATGCCCGTGGTCAAGTTCCTCTTTAGTTGCTTCCCGCGTTTCAAGAACCTCCACTGAAAAATTCAGCGCCTGACCCGCCAGGGGATGGTTGCCGTCTACCGTTATCTGATCGCCCTCCACCGCCAGAACGGTAAAAACCTTCTCCTGCCCTCCAATGTCGGCGCCGAACTGCATGCCGAGGTCGATTTTGGCGTCTTCCGGAAACTGGGATTTTGCAATGGTCATTTTGAGGCTGGGGTCCAACTCGCCATACCCTTCCGCCGGAGTCAGCGCCACCTCGGTTTTATCGCCGGCCTTTAGCCCTTCCAACGCCTTTTCTAATCCGGGAACAATCTGCCCGCGACCGTGAAGATAGGAAAGGGGCTGGTCGGCTTCGGCGCGGTCCAATTCCTCCCCGGCGTCGTTCTTCAAACAAAATTTAATGGACGCTACGGAGTCTTTTTTAATCATAACGAATCGTTTCCTTTTTAAGGTTTTCTATTCAGGTTCAGGACGCTTGTCCCGTTGAAAAAACTTTTTGCGAATTACTCCAAATTTAAAATCTGGCTGGTCACGCTGTCCGGACCCAGGCTGATCCTGCCCACCGTGATTGGGAGATTGAACCGGCGGGGACCCGCGCTGCCAGGATTAAAGTACAGCGTTTCCCCATGACGTTGATTGAATGGCTTATGAGAATGTCCGAAGACGACGATTCTGCTTGCGTCGGGGCCCGAACCGTCCGGCGTTTCCGGAAGGTCGTCAAAAATATGCTCCAAGTGAAAGTCGCGGTTTTTAAGCGTCAGCGTCTCCCGCTCCTTGAACCGATCGATGAGGTCGATATCGTTGTTCCCTGCGACCGCCCGCACCGGCGCGATGACTTCCAACTCCACGATGACGTCCATGCCGCCGACGTCTCCCGCGTGCAGGATCAAGTCGACTCCCTCAAACGCTTCATAAACCTGAGGTCGGACAAGACCGTGCGTGTCCGATATGACGCCGATTTCCATTAACAGGTATCCAATCCAATGGTTAATCAGTAAGCATACCAAAAAATTTTGCCAAATTTAAGGGCGTCTAACGTATTCACATGGAAAAAATAGAAGTGTTCAAAAGCCGAAAGAAGTCCGGCCGGATTCGAACATTGGTTCTGTTTTTCAAAGTTTTCTTCAAGTTTGTAAGCTGTGCCACGAGGCGCCGCATGCCCGGCGCGTTGGCCTGCGTTGGATCCATTTTTAAACTCAAAACAAAATACTCCATGGCCGTGAATGGGTTTTTTACTGCGTCCAAATAATAGACGCCGTATTCCAAAAAGTCCTCGGGAGTGGCGGCGCTTGGATCCAGGTCGATGGGCGGCTCCTGGTAAGTTTTTTCATTTAAAAAATAACGCACTCGCTCCAATTGCAATTTGACGGCGGAATCGGGATTTATTTTTAGAACTTTTTGGTAAAAAACGCGGGCTTCGCGAAAACGCGACGTGATAAACCGCGAGTCGCCCAGTATCTCGTAATCCGGCCAGGAGTTCCCCGTAAGGCTCAGGGATTGATTGACGAGGCGGTTGGTGCGGTCCAGGTTGGGATAATCCTGCAACAAATAATACGCGGCGGTGGATTGTAAACGGCGCTTTTTGACCGCGTCGTCCAAGGGAGGATGCTTCACGACGATGAACAGAGAAAGGGCTAGACAAAACCCCAGAGAGCTTCTGGCGATGATTTTTATTGCGGGAGATTGCGGATCGGCTTTTAAAAATTTAACAGTTTTGAAAGCGGCGTACAGGCAGAGCAAACAAAATATGATTTGCAAACAGGGCAGGGTGATCAGAAAAAACCAGTCGAGGTAGTTTTCCAGGGAAAACTTTCCATGGAACAGGTAATCCGCCTGCGTGGTCGGCCATAGAAAAGAATATTCTCTCCACAAAATCGCCGGACTTTTTAGAGCCGTGAGCAATGGATGCGGATCGCCGAAAAAATTTACGACGAAACCATAGCTCAACATAATGTTGTACAGCCAGGCGCTCAAGATCGCCGCAACGACTGCCAGTAGAGCGCCGAGTTTTTTTTCAGACAATGTTTGGCACAGGCTTCCCAAGCCCAACGCCAGGAAGGGAAAGGCGGGGATCATGTAGCGTTCGCCAAAAGACGCCGAGTCGCCGACCACAATGGGCGCGACGCAAAAGCCCGCGAAGATTGCCAGGCCCGCGCCGCCCAGCCAGCGGTCGCGTTTAAAAAAAAGGAGCATCCCCGCAAGCCCGAAGAGCCAGATGGGTTCCCCAAAAAACAGGCCTCGGACAGGACCGAAAAATAAATTTTTTATAGAAGCGAAATACGAGGGGACGTCGCGAACCACCACGGTGAATGGATTGAACGAGGAAAAGACGCCGTGAATGGTTTTCCAATAGACTAACTGCGGCAGGACCGCTACGGCGAGGCCGACGAATGCCAGGGCGACTTTTGTTCCCAATTGATTTGGAACCGCCGCCGCGTTTTTGGAAAATTTCATTTCCGCCAGCAGGCATATGGGGAGCAGGCCGTATACGATGCTGATATAACGCAAATCCACCAGCATGCCCAAAACCGCTCCCAGTAAAAGAAAGTAACTGTTGGATCTTTCGGGGCGCTCCCTCAGGTTCAGGCAGAGTAACAGAAAGAGGAAGGCTAGGGCAAAGTCGCCGGAATGGCTCATCCGGTTGCGAATGAAGGCGTAATAAGGCAGGCAGGTTGCGGTGAGCAGAACAAGGGTGGACGCCAGGCCGGTGTTTTTTGGGAAGAATTTTTTTAAACATTCAAAACATAAAAACATGCCCAGCAAAACAAACATGCTGGACCCTAAAGACGTGGCAGCCAGATAGGGAAAGGAGTAGCCGTCGAGCGCGACGGGATAACCCAGCGCGGAGTACAAGAGGGCCAGGGCATGACCCAGTAAAAAAAATGGGAGCCACAGGATCGGCGCGCCGATGTACCAGAAGTTGACGGTGTACCCTGTTGTGGCGATTCGGTCCCGGTGATAAAAAATTCGCTCGTTATAGAAATCAAAATCCCCGTCGATCACCCCGGAGCGAAGATAGGCGTAATACCCGGCGTCGTCCGCAGGATCAAAATTTTGAACGGTGTAATAACCGGGAGTCCGGGTTTGAGGCTGTTGATAATAACCTAGCGGCGTTAAAAAATACCAATAGGCGAAAAATACCAACAGGATAATCAGGGGAGCTTTTTGTTTCATCGATTCGCCAAAGAGGGGACGCGTGTGAAGACGTTTTCAGGACCGTGAAAAAAATTGACCTTGATTATAATGAAACCCGCGCGTTCTAACAATAAATGTGGAAAAATATTTACCCGCGGAGAATTCATTCGCGGCTTGAAGCGGGCCATGTTATCCATTATTCTTTATTCTTAAATCCCAAGATTCCTTTTGCGTCTCTCCTTCATTCGCCTAACCTTCGAGATAAAATGCTAATTTACAGTTGGAACGTTAACGGAATCCGCGCCGTATTGAAAAAGGGATTCCTGGATTGGGTGGAACAGGCGTCGCCTGATATTTTGTGCCTGCAGGAAACCAAAGCCAACACGGACCAGTTAGAGGAGTCGACGGTCAATCCGCCGGGCTACCACGCTTATTGGAATTCAGCCGAGCGCAAGGGTTACAGCGGGGTGTGCGTGTGGACCAAAAACAAGCCGAAGGCCGTACATAGAGGTATGGGCGTTCCGGAATTCGATACCGAGGGAAGATGTCTCCGGCTGGAGTTTCCGAAATTTGATTTGTTGAACGTTTATTTTCCGAACGGCACCTCGGGTCCGGAGCGGCTGAAATTTAAAATGGATTTTTACGACGTCTTTCTCGACCATTGCGAAACCTTACGAAAGGCGGGCAAAAAGTTGATCGTGTGCGGAGACGTGAACACCGCGCACCGCGCCATTGATTTAAAAAACCCCAAGGCTAACGAAAAAAATTCCGGTTTTCTGCCGGAGGAAAGAGCCTGGCTGGATAAATGGATCGCGCATGGTTATGTGGACTCTTTCCGCGAACGGCGCCCGGACGAGCCGGACCATTACACTTGGTGGTCTTATCGGGCCAACGTGCGCGCCCGAAACATCGGGTGGCGTATCGATTATTTTTTCACGACCTCGGATTTAGCGGCGAAAGTTAAAGACGCCTTTATCGCTCCCGAGGTCATGGGTTCGGATCACTGCCCAATTGGATTGGAGATATTTTAATGACCCCTGAAGTTGCGGTTAACGTTAACAAAACCCTGCACGGGTTTAAATTATTGCGCGAGGAAACCGTTGAGGAAATCAACTCCCATGCGCTGCTTTTTGAACATGAACGGTCCGGGGCGGAACTGATCGTTTTGGAAAATGACGACGATAATAAATCGTTCAGCATAACCTTCCGCACACCGCCGGAGGACGATTACGGAACCGCGCATATCCTCGAACACAGCGTGCTGTGCGGTTCCCGGAAATTCCCGGTCAAGGAACCTTTCATCGAATTAGTCAAAGGCAGTCTGCAAACCTTCCTCAACGCCATGACCTTTGCGGACAAGACCATGTATCCCCTGGCCAGCCGCAACTCGAAGGATTTTTTCAACCTGATGGACGTTTATCTGGATGCGGTGTTCTTCCCCCGCATCACCGAGGAAATCTTCATGCAGGAAGGCTGGCGCCGGGATCTGGAGTCGCTCGAATCAAACGCCGTGTACAAAGGCGTGGTGTTCAATGAAATGAAGGGCGTGTTCTCCAGCCCGGAAAGCATCATCGACCGCTACCAGGCGCACGCGATGTTTCCCTCCACCACTTACGGTTACGAATCCGGCGGCGATCCCGAACAAATTCCTCAGTTAACGTATGAAAACTTTTTGGCTTTTCACAAACGGCATTATCATCCGTCGAACGGCAGGATCATGATTTACGGAGACGGATCCACGCCGGACTACTTGAAGTTCCTGGATGAAAACTACCTCAAGGAATTTACAAAAAGAGCGGCGGACTCCGACATTCAGATTCAAAGGCGATTTAGCAAACCAAAGCGCAAGGTTGTTTTTTATCCGGTTTCAAAAAACGAGTCGCTCGATAAAAAAACCTACGTATCGGTCGCTTTAAAACTCCATCGCGCTACAGACCACGAACATTGCATGGCCTTCCATATTTTGAGCCACATCCTGCTCGGCACGCAGGCGTCTCCGCTTCGCAAGGCCCTGATCGATTCGGAACTGGGGAGCGAGGTGATCGGCGGCGGTTTCGACGACTACCGGATGGAGACCTTGTTCGCCGTCGGATTGAAAGGGACGGACGAAGAGGACGAAGAGAAAATTCTAGCACTGATCGATTCTACATTACGCGACTTGGGAGAAAACGGAATCGAAGAGGATATGATCGCGGCGGCCATAAATACCGTCGACTTCAAACTTCGCGAAGCCAATTTTGGCGGGTTTCCCAAGGGACTCGTCTACAATATCCAGTCTCTGTCTTCCTGGTTGTACGACGGCGACCCGATAAGCCCTCTGCGTTACGAAAAAGTAATGGCTAAAATAAAAAGAGGAGCTAAGAAGGGTTATTTTGAAAAATTGATCCGGAAATATTTGTTGGACAACAATCACCGCGTTGTTGTGGTGGGACTTCCCAAACCGGGATTGACGGAAAAGCAGGACGGCAAGACGCGAAAAAAAATGCGCGAATTTAAATCCTCGCTTTCCAACGAGGAGGCAGAGCGCTTGGTGGGACGCACGCAGGCGCTTCAGGAGGCGCAGGCCGCGCCGGACCGCCCGGAAGATTTGGCCAAATTGCCGAAATTGGAATTGACGGATATCAACCGCGAATCCCAGTCGTTCCCCATAGAGGAGAAAGCTCCCTCCGCCCCCAGGATTCTGTTCCACGATTTATTCGCCAATAAAATCGCTTATTTTAAAGTGGGGTTCGATACCGGCGCCGTTGATTACGAACAACTGCAATACCTCCCCATGATCGGAAGCATGATTTTGGGAATGGGAACCAACCAGCGCAGTTACGTTCAAATGTCGCAGTTGATTGGTATTCACACCGGCGGCGTGCATGCCAGTCACTTTAGCTCCGCGCCTCTGGAGGACCGGGAGAGAATCATCTCGTACAAATTTTTCAACGGCAAGGCGGAGCTCAATAAAGTAGGGAATTTGCTGGATATATTTTCCGAACTGCTGACCGAATTTAATTTTAATAACCACAAGCGCCTACTGGAAATCGTTCGCAGCGCCAAGGCGGATATGGAAGAGTCCATCGTCCCTGGCGGCAACCAGTACGTGCTTTCCAGACTGCAATCCTATTATTCCCGTTTGGGACGATTCGACGAGTTGACGGACGGCGTCGCTTATTACCGGTTTTTGGAAGACCTCCTGAAGCGGGCGGAAAAAGATCCGGGAGAGGTGGCTGAAGCGTTCCGCAAGGTCGCGGAATGTCTGTTCAACCGAAACAACCTGGTGATCGACGTCACCGCTTCCGCGCAGGATTACGCTAAGTTTGAGAAGAAACTTTCCGCCTTCGCGAAGGGTTTTACCATCCGAGAGCAATCGCCGGCCCGTCTCGAGTTCAAGCCGCCCGCGTTTAACGAAGCCTTCGTCACCTCCAGCCGCGTCCAGTATGTGGGGAAAGCCGTTAATTTTTACGATCTTGGTTTTGAGTATACGGGCAAGTTCGACGTTTTAAGATCGTTGTTGGGATCCGCCTACCTTTGGGATCGCGTGCGGATGCAAGGCGGGGCTTACGGGTGCTCGGCGTCGTTCGACCGCAACACGGGGGATTTTGCGCTGGTCTCCTACCGGGATCCAAATCTAACGGAGACCTTGGAGCGTTACGATCAGATTGCCGACTACCTTGCCAATCTGGAATTGTCTCAGGATGAATTGACTAAATTGATCATCGGTTGCGTGGGCCGCCTGGACCCGCCGCTCACCCCGGACCGTAAGGGATCGATTGCCATGGTCGAGAGCTTCATTGGAGTCACCCGCGAGATCAAACAAAAACGCCGCGACGAATTATTGTCCACGCGCTTGGAAGACTTGCGCGCCTTCGCTCCTTTGTTTCAAAAACTAAAAGAGGAAGGAAAAATTTGCGTATTGGGCAGCGAGGCGAAGATCAAAAAAGAAGGCAAGCAGTTTGAGCATTTGATCACGGTTTTTGAATGAGGCCTCGGCGCTTCGCCGGGTTCAAAGCGATTTTATGAAATCAAACGCTCGTTTCATGTCCGGCAGGCGGCTCAACTCGTCCACTACCTCAATGTAGCGGATGACGCCTTTCGCGTCCAGAACGATGATCGCCCGCGCCAGCAAGCGGTTTTCGTCGATTAGCAATCCGCTGGCGCTCCCAAAGGAAGCGTCCCTGTAATCGGATAGAAACAAGACGTTGTTGATTTTAGCTTCCTTGGAGAAACGTTTTTGCGCAAAAGGCAAATCGCGGCTGATCGTTACCAGAGTAGCCGTGCGGTCCACTCCTTCGTTCTCTTCGCTCAAAATATGAGTCTGCTTGTCGCAGGTGGGAGTGTCCAGCGAGGGGACCACGCTGATGATCGTCGCCTTTCCCTGAAGACTTTCAAGCCCGACCATACTCATGGAAATATTGGGGAGGGACATTTTTGGAAGCGTCTCGCCTACCCGTAAAAGCGTTCCCGTCAGCGTCAAAGGTTTGCCCCGCAAGCTCACTTCCGCCGCCGCTGGAGCGGCGCCCAACCATCCCGCTAAAGCAAGAATCGTCAGGGTTGAATGAAATATTTGCCTAGCGTTCATTTATCGTTCTCCAGTGAGTGCGGTCGTGTTTGATGAGTATTAAAATTCCAGCACGGTGACCGCGTCGCCGCCTTCTTCAAGTTTACCGGGGCCAAAACTTTTTCCCAAACCATATTTGCCGAGATACTCCCGTACCATTTTTTTCAACACGCCCGACCCATGGCCGTGGATAATCGTGACCCGGTTCAGTTTGCCGCGCACGGCCTGATTGATAAATTTTTCGAGGACGTCTTGCGCCTCCTCGTACTTCATTCCATGCAGGTTGACCGTCATCCTGGGGTCGGAGGCGGACTCAATATTGATTTCCACTCCGTTGTTCCTCGGTCTGGCACGGCGGCCCTCGGCCCTGGCGTTGCCGCGCAGTCGGCTTTTTTCGATCACCGTTTCCAGGTTTCCCAACTGCAAACGAATTTTTTGTTTCCCCTTGGGATCCTCGAGAAGAAAGCCTTTCGTTCCGTAGGAGTCAACGATCACTGCGTCGCCCTGGCGCAACAAATCAGGGTCAACGTTCCACTCGTCGAAAATATCTGAAGTCGCCGAAAGCGGCATGCGGCCTCTGGACTCCAATTCTCGTTCGACCTTGCGCAGGCTTTTCGAGTCGCGCTTTTTCCCGGCGTCGTCGATCATCTGCCGTATCTCCTGTTTCGCCTTGCGAATCAGGTCCTGGAGTTGTTTGGATTTTTGTTGATTGAAAGTCCTCTTTTCTTTTTTTAATTCATTAGCGAGTTGCTTTTGCTCGTCGCGTAAATTTTCAGTTTCTCTCAAGCGGTTTTCCAGAGCGGATTTGTCGACGGCCAGGCGCGTCAATTGGTCGTTGAGTTGATCGAGCAGGTAGTGCGCCTGGGAACTGCGCGTTCCAACCAGCTCCCGCGCTTTTTTAAGAACGACGCCAGGCAGGCCCATGTTCTCCGCAGTCTCCAGCGCAGCGCTCTTGCCGGGAACCCCGAAGGCCAGGCGGTAGGTGGGTTTCATTTGATCGGCGTCGAACTGCACGCTGGCGTTAAGGAAACCGTCTTGCGTTTGCGCAGCCATTTTCAACGACAGATAATGCGTGGAGACCAGTGTCGTCATTTCTCTTTTTTTCAATTCCATCAACACCGCTTCAGCGAGCGCTCCGCCTTCGTCCGGGTCGGTGGAGATGCCCAATTCGTCCAGCAGGATCAACGCGCCGGGGCGGGCGTGGTCAAATATGGAACGAAGCTTATCAAGGTGCCCTGAAAAGGTAGACAGGTGGAGTTCCATGCTTTGGTCGTCGCCAATGTCCGCATAGACTTCCGGAAAAAAGCCAATCTCCGAGTTTTCCGCCGCAGGCAGGAACAAGCCCGAACGCGCCATGAGGGAACACAGTCCTGCGGTTTTTAGCGTTGCGGTTTTGCCGCCGGTGTTCGGGCCGGAAATAACGATCACCCGCGTTTCCGTCTCCCACTCGATATCGTTGGGAACCACGCGCTCGCCGCCCAAAACCAGTTCCGGATTCCGGACCTGAATTAGTTTCGCCCGCGAGCCGGTTTCCAGCGGGCAAAAATTAGCGTCCATAACTTTGGCCAGTTTGGCGCGGGCCAGCAAGCAATCCAGTTCCGTCAGAATTTTTAGGTTATTCATTAAAGGCGCTTCAAGGTCGAGAAATCCTCGCGCCAGAGCGCCCAGAATTTTTTGCCTTTCCTGTTCCACGCGGAGCTTGCAGATTTTCAACTGATTGTTCAGGGGGATCAACCGCGTGGGTTCCATGAACAAAGTCGCGCCGCTTCCCGAGCTGTCGTGGACGATTCCTTCCAAACGCGAACGGTTTTCTGTTTTGACGGGGATGACGGCGCGTCCTTCTCTTTCGGTGTGATAAAAATCCTGGATCGCATCTTTGTAAGCAGAATCGGAAAATATTGCAGTAACCGTTTTGTCGAGCTTTTGTCGGGCCGCGCCCGTTTCGCGAACGGCAGTTTTCAATTCCGGGCTGGCGTTGTCGCGGATTTCCCCGTCCTCGTCGACGCAACGCCCGAGTTCTTTGCGGAAGTCGGCTAGCGGGTCAAGCCGTTTCGTCAACAGGTATAGACGCTCCAGGTTTTCGCGATTCGCCAGCGCCTTGTGTGTCCGGTTTGTCAGCCGCAAAAAGTCGAGGATTTGCAGGCACTGTTCCGGCGCCAGCAAAAGGCGTTCGTTCGCGTCCTCGAAGATGGGACGCAGATCGGCAAAATATTTGAGGGGGAGACCGGCGCCGGATTGTTCGAGGGAAACCATCTCCCGCGTTTCACGCAGGGAGATTTGCGCGACGGCCAAGTCCTTGTGCGGCAAAAGGTTTAGCAGACGCTCCCGTCCAGAAGGGGAGAGCGCCTGAGCGGAAAGTTTTTGCCGGATGGCGTCCCAGCCCAGGAGAGCCATGGACTTGAGTAAAAAGGTTTCGTTGTTTGGGGAAGGCGCGTCGGCGGTCATGGTCTGCTGGCGAGTATTACGTCCTTTTCCAGCGCGACGGAGATTTTGGCGTCGTACAAAAGGTAGGGGTCGCGACGCTGTTTGTAACTAGACAATAAAACTTCCAAGTCTCTCTCAACCTTTTTGTGGAAGTTGACAAATTTTTCTCCCGGAACCAGTTTTCCTTCGATGGTTTCAATTTTTTGCGTGGACACGCGAACCGGTTTTTCAAAGTCGATCATTTCTTCGCTTAAATAGACTTCATATTTTTCCAGATTCTGCCCCATGATATTGAAGTAATTGTCGCCCTCGTAAACCGCAAACAGCGTGGCGATTTTGCCGTCGTGCACGTTCATTTTTTCCGCCTCGGGTCCGGGCAGTTGCAAGGCGGCCAGATTGGTTCCCCGCGTTAGTTTCACCCATTGGATCTGGCTCATGTGGTTTTCTTCCCGCGTCATCCGTATCACCCTCGGGTTGACGCGGCGCTTTTGCGTTTTCATCCATTCATAAAGTCCGGCGACCTCCGATGTTGGCAGGAAGTGACCGCCGTGGGCGAATCCTTTTTCATCGTGTTCCTGGTATTCGACGGGATATTTCATGTCGCTCAATATCTTCCAGATGCGTCGGCTGTATTGGACCGGAAAAATAGGATCGAACTTCCCTTGAATCATGTACACCGGAGTGTTGTTCAGGTTGACGAGGAAATGCATGTAGCGTTCGGTGACGGCGCCTGCGATGGGCGCCACGCCGGCGAACAGGTCGGGGTGGAACATCCCCGTCAGGTAGGCGCCGATGGCGCCGTTGGACAGGCCGGCTAAAATAATTCGGTTGGGGTCGACAGGCAAATCCGATTTTAAATTTTCGACGAGCGCCCGAATGAAATCCTCCGCCGGGCGCGACCACCAGGCCCCCATGGGATAGGTGGGGCAGGCGATTATAAACTCGTCCTGTAATCGTTCGACCCAGGCGGGTAGAGTCGTCTCGCCGCTTCCTCCCATGCCATGCAGGACGACGGCCAAAGGATAGGATTTTCCTGGCTCAAGATTTTTGGGGACGTACAGGGCATAGGAACGTTTCTTCTCTCCCATTTTTAATTCAAGGTTGGGCTGGAGTCCTTCAGTTACTGCCACGCCGGAGGGAACCTTTTTAAGAATAGTTCTAACGGTTGCGTGAGAAGTTTTTTGTTCCCGCAACCGTTCCAGCGCCTGTTTCTCCGTGTCGGCGTCCTGGGCCTTTAAATATAGGAGGACGTCGGCCTCGGGATCGTATAAATCCGGCTGGACGTCGTTTTCCTGCAAGGGAGCGGAGCAGGCGAGAACGAATATCAACAAGACGATGAAGAAAAGGGATCGGCGCATTTTCACAACATAATGTAAATTGCGGCTAAAGTAAAGTCGGCGCGGACGCGGGAATTCCGGCGGCGTGGGCGAAAAAAATTTAGTGGGAATATTATTGTATCGGTTAAAATAGCGCGAGTTCGCATTTCATAATTCCCATCGCTAACCCAGTTTAAAAATTTAATTCATGCCGCACAATCTGAACGTGGTTCTGGTGGAACCACAAATACCGCCCAATACGGGTTCCATCGGCAGGTTGTGCCTGGCAACGGGGACGACTCTGCACCTGGTCGAACCCATGGGGTTTAAAATTGATCATAGCAAACTCAGGCGGGCGGGGCTTGATTATTGGCAATACTTGCAGGTACGCCAGCACCAAAACCTGGAGGCGTTCTGGAAAGCCATTCCTCCCGATGCGCCGCGAATATTTTTTTCTAAAAAAGCGAGCGCGCCTTTTTATGAACACAAGTTTCTTCCTGAGAGTTATTTGATTTTTGGCAGCGAGACCGAAGGGCTTTCGGAGGCGCTGTTGGAAAAAAATTCAGGCAACGCGTATTGCATTCCGCAATACGACGAGCGCGTCCGGTCGTTGAATCTGGCAAACGCGGTGAGCGTGGCGGTGTACGAGGCGATCCGGCAGTTGGGGTATTGAAGCGGCGCCAGGCCGAATGGCGTTAGAATTCGGACTGGTCTTCTTCCAGCATATCGTCTTCAAACAGGTTTTCAAGAGTCTCGCGGTCGCTCGTGTGGGTGTCCAAGCGGTCGGCGTGTTCTATGTATTCGTTGATGCGCTGAAGTAGTTCCGGGGAAATATTACAAAACACGAGCCTCTGCTGGACGGCTGTTTTTTCAAAATAATTCATCAGTCTGCCGAAAGCTTCTTTAAGAAAGGGGAAGAGAATGGTCTTCACGCCGGTAAAATCGAGTTCGACCGATTCCTTGTTTTTCAGGCGGGGGAAAATCATGCCGTACAGCTTTTTTCCTTGCAACAAGTCCCGGCAATCCTCCCCGAACAGTTCGTGTAGCAAAATTTTCATGAAGGTTGAAGCTCCTTTAAGCGCAATTAATTGAAGTTGAATTATACCTTTTTTCCTGGCCGTCTTGCTTGGTCGTCTAAATTTAAAAAGTCAGCTAAACCCGACCGCATGCCGTGATCTCCTCGCGGTTGTGATAAAGCTGTTTTACGGAGTAAAACTCCAGGTCTCTGGCGTCCAGGCTTGCCTTGAGTTCTTCGACAAAGTCGACGGGATTGTTTTGCGGAAGTTTGAAAATGACAATGAAATTTCTCGTCCACTTTTTGTCGATCCAATTTAACAATAATTCGAGGGTTTGGCTTGGGGGCCTCAGCATATCGCAACAAAGCCAGTCGAAAGATGGCTCGCCATTCTGTGGGGCAAAGGTCATGCCGTCGGTTTGCTGGACGGTTAGGGAGCCCGGCAGTCGGTCTAGGTTTTTGATTCGCACTTCGCCCCTGTCCACGGCGGTCACGCGGCATCCCTGTTTGAGCAGGTAATGGGTCCAGCCTCCCGGCGCGGCGCCGAGGTCGACGGCGGTTTCTCCGTCTGAGGGCGGACGGGGAAGGCGCGCCGCAGCTTCGCATATTTTTAAATACGAACGCGAGGGCGACTCGGGATCGAATTTCATTCTTTGTTCGCCGCCGGGATAAGGATGTATGCGGGGGGTTTTTGTTGCGATGGAAACGTAAACATGGTCGGCGCGGTCCATGCAAAATTGCGCGACCATGAATGGGTCGTCCGGGCCAAGCGTCGCAGGCGGCGCGTAGCGCCGGTACATTTTGCCGAATCGTTTTTTGAGCTGTTCGAGAACGACCTTTTCGATATTTTTTACCCGTTTGCGAAGAGATTTGAATTCGTCGACGTCCGGGGTGAAAGCGTGCAGGGTCCAGGGCAGCGGAGACGGGTCGATTATCGGGAAATGGTCGTGAATGATTTTTCGCGCGACGGTTTTAAGGGATTCAATTTCCAGGGACGACGCCGGAGCCAGTCGCTGGCGCTCAAAAACGAAATCGGTTTTTTCCAACAGCGCCCGCTGGTCGGGGTCGAGTTCCGTCAAACAGACCAGTCCCAGGTCGGCCCGGTTGATTGACTGAGGCTTGACGGGGGTTCTCGCATTTTGCAAACCGGATTGGATTTCCCGCAGCAGGGTTTTTTCAAAGCCGGGGCGGCACACAAACAAAAACGAAGGAATCGCTTTTTTCGTCTGGGAAAGCTCTGCCGGAAGGAAATTTTTTTTCAGGTTCTCCATGATGGACGGCATTATAATAATGTCCGCGTAGTTTAAGGAAAAATATTTTCCAAAGTTTTTTTGCAGGCCCTCAATCCCAAAAATTATTATCAGGCATTTTTACGATGACCTTGTCCGACAATAAATTCAATCGACTAGGAAACTCCCTGGGATTTTTGTTGGCCGTCGGGGCGGTGATGCTGGACAAGTTGTCTCCCGTGTCAGCAGGAGGCGGGCCGGTTTTCGCCGTGCTTGCCATTTTGGGTTTGATCCTTGGAAGCAGGAAAGCGGTTCTGGTTGGCGCCATGCTTGGGTTTGCGCTGGTTCTTTTCGGGGCTTTTTATTATTTTCCGGATCGGGTCGAGGAGCAGGCTTTGATCTATCCTTTTCTGAGCCTGGTCATGATGGGCGGGGCCGGCTATCTTTGTTTGCTGGGGATGAATCCTAGGGCGGATTCTTCGGAGGCGCATAAGGACCGGGAGGCAGAGTTCCCAGGCCGTTTAAACCAATTGGAAGACGCATTGGATCAATCTGAGAAGGATCGGGACACGATTCAACTGCATAAAGACGTCGCTATGTTTTCCAATGAAAATCGTCCGGTGGAAGAGGCCATGCATTTTGGAATCGAGCGGGTGTGCAAAGAGACGGGCTGGCCGGTGGGACATGTGTATTTTCCCAAAAGCGGCTCCATGGATAAGTTGCTTCCCTCTGGAATCTGGTATCTGGAGGATGCGGCGCGCTTTGAAACTTTCCGAAAAATAACTGAAGACACTCCATTGACCTCGGGCGAGGGTCTTCCGGGGAGAGTGACGTCTAGCGGAAAGCCCGCGTGGATCATGGACGTCACCAAGGATTCGAATTTTCCTCGCGCCAAGCTGGCCAAGGACATCGGCGTTCGCGCCGGGTTCGCGTTTCCCATTCTCATTGAAAAGGAAGTGGTCGGGGTGATGGAGTTTTTTTCGGAACAGGCCGCAGAGCCGGACGCGGTTTTGTTAGAAACCATGGGCAATATTGGAACCCAGCTGGGACGAGTTTTGGAACGGCACCGCTCGCAAAACGAACAAAAGATTCTGCTCGGAAAACTTGAGGGGCGAATCAAGGAATTAAAATGCATGTACGACGCCACCAACCTTATCCGAACGGCGGCGAACATCGAGGACGTTTTTAACTCCCTCGGCGCCGTTATTGCCCTGGGATTGAGATACCCGGATAGCGTCTGCGTTAAAATTATTTTTGACGATCGGCAATATGTCACAAGGAATTTTGAAACGACGCCTTGGAAATACGCCGGGGATATTATCGTCGAAGGCGAGAACCGGGGCCGCATTGACGTGTACTATCATGAGTCTGGAGTGGATAAGGGTTCGAATGAAATTTTGGAGGAAGAGCGTGCGCTCATCAATAATCTGGCTAATTTACTGAGCGAATCTATAAAAACCAATCAGGCCCAGGCGCAACGGGAGACGTCCAGAAAGCAGTTGCGAAAATTGTATAATCGCCTCGAACTGGTGCGCGAGGAGGAGCGCAAGAGAATCGCCCGCGAGGTTCACGACGAACTGGGCCAGGTGTTGACCACTTTGAAACTGGAATTGTCGCTTCTCGAAGGCAAGCTGGATAAGGAGGATAATGACTATGGAGAGAACACGGGGTTTATGCGAGGATTAATTGATGATACTATTCAAGCGGTGAAGCAAATCTCGTCGGATTTGCGTCCTCCCATTCTAGACGTCCTGGGTTTGATCGAGGCGTTGCGTTGGCAGGGGCAGGAGTTTGCCAAGCGGACCGGAATTAGATTTGAATTGCAAACCGATCCCGAGGAAATTCGCCTCGATTCCGAGCGATCCACCACCTTATTTCGGATTTTTCAGGAAACCCTGACCAATGTCGCCCGTCACGCAAAAGCCCGTAATGTCAAGGTGACTATAATCGAGCGTGAAGGAAACTTGGAAATGCGCGTGCGGGACGATGGAATAGGAATTGGAAAGGAAAAAGAAGGCGACCCGCATTCCCTGGGACTTTTGGGTATTCGCGAGAGAGTTCTGGTTTGGAATGGACGAGTGGAATTCATCGGCGTCCCTGGAGAGGGCACGACTGTAACTATTGACATTAAACTATAGGAAATTATGGTTGCGCAAGCGAGCAAGAAAATTGAAATTTTAATTGCCGACGATCATCCCGTATTCCGCCAGGGGTTGAAACGCGTGCTTTTGGAAACTTCGGATCTACACGTTGCGGAGGAGGCGGGATGTTGCAACGAACTATTGGATAAAGTCCGGGAACAGAATTTCGATATCATCCTTTTGGACATCTCCATGTCCGGAACCAACGCCCTGGATACCTTGAAGCAGTTGAAAATCGAAAAACCCAAATTGCCCATTCTGATGGTCAGCGTTTATCCAGAAGAGCATTACGCCGTCCGGTTTATGAAAGCGGGCGCGGCGGGATATGTCAACAAAGAGAGTTCGCCGGAGGAGTTGCTGGAGGCCGTGCGTAAAGTTTCCTCCGGAGGCAAGTACATGAGTTTCGCTCTAAAGGAACGTTTGGCGTTCGATTTTTCCGACAGCGACAAACAGCCCCACGAGTTGCTCTCCGACCGGGAGTATCAGGTTTTTTGCATGATCTCCTCGGGCCAATCGCTCACGCTGATCGCCAAAGAGCTTTGCCTGAGCGTCAAGACCGTGGGAACCCACCGGACCCACATCCTGGAAAAAATGAAAATGAAAAACAACGCCCAGTTGATTCAGTACGCGATTCTCAATCAGATTATTTGACTTAAAACGGACTGCCAGGGTCGGCAACGCGAGACCGGGAAATTATATTCCCCTTTGCTGGAAGTTTTTGAATCGGGCGAGGGACGCCGGGGTGAGGCTGCTGGGATTGCGCCTTATGGCCTGCGCCACATGGTCGTTGGAGATAAACAGTTTTCCTTCTTTCAACGCCATGCGCGCCGATTCGTCGGCAATGTGATTGATGTCGCTGAACGGATAGCCTTCCAAAGCTCGGGCGAATTTTTTGACGTCGATTTTTTCCACCGGCCGATCTTTAAAGTACATTTGCAAAGCTTGTTCTCGAGCATCCAGGTCGGGAGGGCCGACAAAAATCATTTTGTCCAGGCGACCGGGTCGCCGGATGGCCTCGTCGATTTTTTCAGGTTCGTTGGTGGCGGCGATCACAAAAATCTTTTTCGCCGAACATTCGTTCAAATGAACCAGAAACTCAGTCACCTCTTCCGCCTTGTGCTGTTGTTGGCCCGTCAACTCGCCCCGTTTTGGAACGAGGCCTTCAAATTCGTCTATGAACAACAGCGAGGGCGCCTTCTCCGCAGCTTCCTTAAAGATATCGCGAATCGCCAGAACCGTGCCGTGGATGTAAACGCTGCCGATGCTTGAGGCCATCACCTCGTGGAAATTCCATCCCAACTCCTCGGACAATTGTTTGGCGATGTAGGTTTTCCCGCAACCCGGAGGGCCGTAGAGCAAGACGCCGTTGGGGGCGGATAGTCGAAAACGCTTGTACAGCGCCGGGTCGCGCATGGGTCGTATCACTTCGTGGAACAAAAGTTGTTTGAGCGAGTTCATTCCCGCGACCTTGCCCAGTCCCTTGAACGACAATAACGGCAGGTCGGCGGGCGATTCCTTCGCGACGGTCTGCGCCGACGTTTTGTTTTTCTGGAGGGCGTATATTTCATCCAGGTTTTTATAGACGTCCGCCAGCCTGGGATTGATTTTTAGCGCCTGTTTGTAAGATTTGACGGCTTCGTCGTATTTTTCCAGTTTGGAATAGGCGTAACCCAGATTGCCGTACGCCTCGGCGGAACCGGGCTGGAGTTTGATGCATTTGCGAAACTCCGGAATCGCCTCGGCATGCCAGTTGACCTGGCAGTAGGCAAACCCCAGGTAGAAATAAGCCGAACCATTTTCCGGGTTCGCCTGAATCGACTGTTTGAGGCTGGCCATGGCCTCGCCGTGTTGTTGCATTCGTTGGTAGGCTCGCCCCAAGTTGAAATGAAAATCGGAATTTTTTGGGGCAAGCTCCGCCGCTTTGGAAAACATTTTTACGGCCTCGTCGAAATTTTTCAATCCGACATTGGCCTCGCCTAATCCGTTGTAAGCGTCGGCGCTGTTGGGACTGATTTTTAGAATGTGCGAAAAATTTTCAATCGCAAGGTCGTGGCGCCGCAAGTCCAGATACAATGAACCCAGAGAAAAATAAACTGCCGGATTGGCCTGCAGGCGAATAGCTTCTTTAAAATGCTGGATGGCTTGCTGGAAGTATTTTAATTTCTTATATTCGAAACCGAGCTTGTAATGAGCGTCCACGTCTCGTGGGTTTTCCTTTAAAGCGGTTTTGAAGTTTTTTATATCGCTCATAGGATTTGGACTCACAACCCGGAAAGCCCCGGGGCGCTAAACTCAATTAGAACGCGGTCTGCTTAGAATATAACCCTTTGAATTTAAAGGGTTAATATTTGTTTGTCAAGCGTCTTTATTGAAAACCCGCTTTGGGTGGTTTAAATTTGCCGGAGTTTGTTTAATCGATAGATCAAGAAATTCTAACTTTAATAACCACGAGGGGAAAATTATGAAAAACAAAAAATATATTTTTGGCAGCTCAATTGGACTGTTTGTTTTGGCCGCCTTATTTTGGGCTTTAAATGTTCCAGCAACCATGGCGGATTCGGGGCAGCCTTTCACAGACCGCGACCGTTGCGTTTGCGCTCAACCAAAACAGCTAAGCATGGACGAGGACGACGCCAACGAAACGCAACTGCTCGAAAGCAAATTATTTCATTGTCAATGCGGCGGATTGGAATGCGTGATTGCCAAAGGATCGTTTGGCGGCATGGGCGGGCGCGGCAAAAACTACGGGATTTCCTGCGTCAAGTAACCCGGCGAGGAAATTGATCGGGAAGGGGAAAGGTTTTTTCAGGTCGAAGGTTTGTAGCCTTTCACTCCGTCCAGCGTTGCGTTTTCGAAGTCGGCTCCTTCCAGGCAGGCTCCTGAAAGGTCGGCTTTTTTTAACGAAGCGTAGCCTAGCTTCGCGCCGTCGAGCGCCGTGTTGGAAAAGTCGGCGCCGTCCAGTTTTGATTTTTCCAGGTCGGCGCGTTGGAGGTTGGCGCCCTTGAGCTTTGCGTTTTCAAGAGTGGCTTCGCAAAATTTGGCTCCCGCGAATTGAGAGTTTTCCAGCACGGCGTCTTGGAGGTCGGCTTTTTGAAAATCCGCGCCAAAAAACAGAACGTTTGACGCCTGAGTTTCCCGCAAAATCGCTTCGGTAAAATTGGCGCGGCTGAGATCCGAACCGGTTAAATTGGCTTTGGTGAAATCGGCTCCCGTGAGGTCGGCGCCGCTCAAATCGGAGTCTTCCAGGTCGACGCCTTCCAGTTTGGCGCGGCTCAATTGGGCCTTATCCAGCCTGGCTCCCTTTGCCTTGGCGTTGACGAGTTTGATTCTTCCCATGTTCGATCCAAACAATTTCACGTCGATCAAAATCGCGTCGTTGAGGTCGGCGATGCTGAGGTCGGATTCCGTAAGGTCCGCTCCCGTCAGGTCGGCGCGTCTGAGTATGCAACCGCTCATTTTAGCGCGGTACATGGCGGCGTTATGGAATCGGGATTTTGTCAATTCGGCGCTGGTGAAGTCGACGCGGCTGAGGTTGGCGTCTTTGAAATTTGCGGCCACTATCTTGGCGCCTTTTATTTGTGCCCGGTTTAAATTTGCGGATTCAAAATTGGATTCGAAAAACACCCCGACACTCAATCTAGAGTCGCTCAGATCGGCTTTGAAAAAATTGGCGCCGTTAAAGTTGCCGCGCGAAAGATCGGCCTCCAGGATTTTAGCTTCGCTGAAGTCGCACCCGGAGCAATCGGCTTTTTGCATTTGCACGTGTTGCAGGTTGGCTTCGGTCAAAACGGCGTCCTTCAATTTAGCGAGGTTGAGCACGGCGTTTTCCAGGGAGGCTTTGGAGAAGTTGGCGCCCGAGAGGTCGGCTGCCTTTAATACGATTTCATCAAGAACGGCCTCCTGGAAATTGGCTCCGGTCAGTATGGCTTCAGAGAAGTCGGCGTCTTCAAGCGTGCGATGGGAAAAATCCATCGCCGCCATATTGGCGGAAATGAACTTGGCTCCGCGGAAATTGACGTCCGTCAGATCGGCGTTCTCCAGATTGGCCTCGGTGAAATCCGCGTTTTCCAGATTGGCTTTGGAGAGATTGGCCCCCGAGAGGTCGGCTTCGTTGAAAAGCGCGTTTTCTAAAACGGTTTCAGAAAGATTGGCGTCGGCGAGGACGGCTTGGGTGAAGTCTGCGTTTTCCAGATTGGATTTGGCGAAGTTGGCTCCGCTCAAGTCGGCTCCTACTAGGGAAAGCTCGGATAAATCCAGATCCGACAAATCCTTCCCGGCGAGGGAAACGCGTTCCTCGCCTTCTGGAGGATCGTCCAAAAGCGTGTTCTCAATTTCTTCTCGGGTCATGGTTGCCATAGTCTATAAAGCCTCAAACGAGGGAGATGAAAATATCTCCGGCCTCGGTTTTGGAGTTTAATAAAGAAGGAGCAGTTTCAGGTTGAATGGGCAACTTTATCCCAAGGCAGGAAAGAACACAATAGCGAAAAGTTTGGCGTTTGGGTGGGGATTTTGAGCGCAAGGTTTTTTTATTACTACACGCAATAAGGAGGAACGCCTTCTTCCACCCAATCCCCCTTGCGTTCGGATTTCAGGTTTTGCTGATTCTTTAAAACCCCTGCCTTCATCAAGAGCCGCGACCGTTCAAACTTCTCCATGATGGCTTCGGCGCTGTCGGATAATAAATTCCCAAAGCCGGGTTGGCACTTCAAATTTCCCACGTCGCAACAGGGCGTCATCTCCCCGTCCAGGCGCACGGTCATGATGTCGACGCTTCCCTTCGCCGCCGGGCAATTCAGCAAGTATGGATCCTTGGGAAAGGGTATGGATTCCATGGAGCGTCTCCCCTGGGGGTCGATCTTGAAGGCGGGAAGGAGGTTGATTCCCAAAGTGAAATTTTCCATATAGGCGAAGGCGCCCGTCTCCCCCATGTGGTGGGCGTACAATTCTTCGCCGCATTGGGAATGGTTCTCCGTTAGGTAGTCGATCTTTTGCAAATAGTCGTCCAGCAGTTGCGTGGCTTTATTGTAAGAACCGCCGCGCGCGCTAAAAAAATCGCGGAGCAGACGAACCTGATCCCGCAGATCAGGAAGGCTAAAAAATACGACGTTGATCAGCAACTGGTTCTGGAGCTTCAACGTTTCCGCCAATAAAGGTTCCTGATATTTTTCCCAGGCGGTGGGATAGAGAGTGACGTCCACCCGCCCTCCCAGCTCCATGATTCCCGCCAGCCGCTTCCAGCGTTTGGAATCCTGCGCCGGAATTTCCAGGTTGGTGTGGATGCAAACGTTGGGCGTTACCGTTCGGAAAATTTTAAAAATTTCGACAACGTCGGGGTTTTGCGAAGCCTCGCCGCCCGTGAGGTTGATCTCTTGTTGGGCCAAGGCGGAAAGAACTTCCACCTGGGAAATTTTATCGGCCATCGTTTGAGCCTGGGCGGGGGAGAGGCGCCAGTCCGCGCTTTTAAAATGCGGCGTCAACGGCTCAAAGACGTGGCAGTCCACGCATTCGTCGCGCTCATAGCGGTTGCAACTAGCCTCTATAAAAATACTCAGCACGCGGTCGTTCCTGGAAAAAAGTTAATTTAGGCTCGTATTGATTTTATGCCCGCAAGCGTACAAATAAAAATAATTTCTATGGGTGGGATGGCCGCTTGCCGGTTTAGCAAAAATTTATGCAAGAGAAAGCAATGGGCGGCGGAGGGCCGTTCAGGGCTTTGCGCAAATCCTTTTCCCGATAGCCCAGACGGGAAAGTTGTTTGCCTCCGGAAAATATCTCGCTTTCGGAAACATAGGCCACAGTGTCCGGGACGCCGTAAGGACTCAGCGATTCTACAAGTTTTTTGATTTGCTTTCTCTGTTTCTTGGGCGTTCCGGGAAGCGCGGGGTATTGGAACGGGTTTTTGTACGGGCTTTTGTAAGTTCCGTTCAAGGCCTGCAGGGTTTGAAGCATGAGCAAATCGACGTCCCAGGGAGCCATTTCGGAAACTTTTGGATGGGCCTGGACCAACTCCAAAACGCTGATCGCCCTTTGTCCGAGCGACTTTGCGACGTAATCGTGTTGCGGCTGTTTGGCCGTCCCGGAAAAACCGATAGATTTGCCCACACGTTGCAGCAAATCAAAGTTGACCATGAACGTGTATTGTCCGCCGTAAAGGTTGAAGTAGGGTCGGCTTGGCGTATTCAATTCTGTCAGGGAAAACATGCCGTAATCGAAACCCGTATAACCTGCTCCGTCCGGATCCAGCAACGTTAGCGCGCGCTCTAGAGTCTGGTAGGCGCCAAGGTTGACGGGAATGGGAATTCCCTCCGCCGCCTCGGCTATATGGTTTTTTATAATTTCTCCAAAAGGCCAGTCGTCCACGTCCACCCGTTGGAAGTCATGTTCCCAAACGACGGCCGCCAGGAAGGGCGGAAGTTTTTTTAACTCTTCGAGGTTTTCGTCGTTGAATAATTTTATGAATTCGGCAAATTCGATGGGAACCTGCGCCGGATCGAGTTTGGGTTGTAGGTATTCCTCGAAAAGGGAATCTCCCTGCTTGAGCAGGACCTTGGTGGCCTGGTCGTCCCAGATTTCGTTGGAGACCGCGAGGAACGTCGATTGAGGCCGGAAGCATTCAAGCTTCTCCGCCGGGACCAGCACGGTGGAGTAACGGCCCGCGTGGGTTTGAAGTCTGGCGTTGGCGCGGACGCCTTTGAGAATTTCCAGCGAATAATCGCACAGGATGTAGTGCGTGCGCGGATAAACCCGGCCTTCGGAGTCCAGTTCCTGAAGCCGGGACAAAAAGCATGCGGCCAGGTTGCCGTTGCCCACGCCCCATTCCTGGACGAACAGGGTTTCTCCGGGGCGCTTACGGGCCTGTTCAAAATAATTTTCCGCGACGGCGTGAGCCAGGCGATGATCCTGGCTGACGTAGGTTTGGAAATGCTTGTGGATTTCCGGGCCGAGCATTCCATAAAAAATGGAATTGACCTGGGTGGACCAACGGTCGGAAGGTTGAAAGTCTCCCAAAGGCTGGGGATCGGGCCGCGATAAGCTCATGCAGAGCGTTTAACCGTTGGGGTCTTGCGCGGCGTCCGCGGTTTCTCCCTCGGCGGACACGCCTCCGGGAATACCCGCAAGGTTAGTTTGGGCGGCGCTTTCTTTAGCCCGGTGCATGATCTCTTCGTACTTTTTGTAAGCCTCCTGCGCCTCCTCCATTCGTCCAATGCCCTTATAGCAGTTGAACAAATTGAGAAACGCCAGCGCGTCGGCGCTGTTCAGGCCGCAGGCATGCTTGAATTGTTTTATGGCCTTTTCGACTCGTCCGATGGAGGCGTACAAGCTTCCCAGGTTGGTGTAGGCCAGGGAAAATTCGGGATCCAACTCGATCGCCTTGTTGAAGGAGTTGATGGCGTCGTCGGTCATGTTTTGCGCCGAAAAACAACTTCCCAGGTTGCAGTAAGCCTGCGGATCTTTTTCGTCCAGTTCCACTACGCAAAGCGCGGCGCTCAGCGCCTCGTCGTAGCGTTCGTCGTTGAAGTAGGCGGTGCTCAGGGCGGAGCGCAGTTCCTTGTCCTCGGGATTGAACATCAGGACTTTTTTCAGAACCTGGATTTCTTCGGAATAAAGTTTTTGCATATCATAGGCAGCGGCGAGGTTGGCGTAACCCACCGTGTCCGAGGGATCGATTTCCGTCGCTCTTCTAAAGCACTGTGCCGCGTTGGTGTACATGTCCTTGAGCATGTAGACTCCGCCCAGGTTAAAAAACGTTTCGACGTCCTGATCGTCCAGTTCCGCCGCGCGGTTGAGTTCGCGAATCGCTTCATCTTCGTGGTCCCAGAGTCCGTAAGCGGCCCCCAGAACTTTGTAGGCCGCGGCCATTTGGGGGTTTCGGCTCACCACTTTTTTTAACATGCCGATGGCTTCTTCGTAATTCCCGCCGTCTACAAACAGAGTTGCCAGTTCGACATTTTTTTCGGGATTGTTTTCGTCGTCCCGCAGTTCCTTTTTGATCTGCCGGGTTTTCTTCATGATCGCCTGCTCGCGCTTCATCTCGTTGGGATCGCGCACGCCCAGTTCATTAAGAATTTCCGGGTGGATTTTCATTGTGACCCACTGGTCCGCTTTGCCTTCCGCCATAAGATCCCGCTCCTTTATAGATTGACGACTACGCTCCGCGAACGGTCCGCCGCTCCTGGAGATTAATTTTGGAATTGAATTAAAAGATATTAGGGAAATAAACGCGACGTGTCAAACCAAAAGCCGCGCCCGTCTTTGGACTTTACCTCCGCGTGTCCGGGGGTTCCGACTCCCTGGATCAAACCTCCAAAGCGGTTTCGGCGCGGGCCATCTCCTCGATGGCCTCTTTTCCGTAACGGTCGAGATAGAGCAGAAAATGTTCACGCGACAGGTACTTCCAGATTTTGGCGGAGGGGAAATTGTCGTCGATCACTTTTTCAAAATTTTCGTAGACTTCGAAAATCTCCTCCGCCGGCATCCCTTTGTTAATTTCGTAATCGAAGACCACGGCCATGTCCCTGTCGGGGCGATGCACTATTCGGTCTATATGGAACTTTTTAGGATTGTGGTAGATGGCGGAATCTTTTTCCAAAGCGAAAATTGATTGCCCAACGGATTGGATGATCCGGTTGCGAACCTCTCCGTTGTCGACGACGAATTGCACCGTGTCTTCCGCCTCGGCGCGTTCCTCGGTGGGAAATCCGAAGAAGAGGTAGAGGTGGTTCCATATCCCCGCCAGTGAACTGTGTTGCAGAACCAACCGTTCCGTTTCCTGGGTGCAACCCTTGTCGATAATGGACAGCACCCGGTCGTTGGCGCTCTCCAGTCCGAAAAACAGCATGATGAATCCGGCCTGTTTCATTTTTTCGAACAAGTCGGGGCTTTCTATATTATCGGTTTCAAATTTGATCATGCCCAGAGCTCGCATTTCGAGTTTCCTTTTCAGGATGGAGTCGGACATGCGCCGGAAAGCGTTGGGCGAGATTGCCTCGTCGGAAAAGGTGAAATATTTGGTCTTGTATCGCTGCCCCAGCCATTCCAACTCTTCCGCCACCCGGTCTTCGTTTTCCTTGCGGTAATAGGAATCGTAAATGTGGCTGTGCGTGCAGAAGGTGCATTTGCCCCAGTAGCACCCGCGACTGGACATGTAAGGAAGGACCGGAAACGGCATTAAATATTTGCTCAGGTCCAGGTCGTCGAACGAGGGACGGACCAATTGGTCGTAGGGCAGAGATTCGCTTTTGGCGTTGCGGACCACCGAGCCGTCTTTCAAATGCACCAAGTTGGGGACTTCGTCCAGGGGCTTCCCGTCGCGCACCGCTTTTACCAGGCATTCCAGAGGATGTTCTCCCTCGAACAGGACGATGCTGTGGAAAAATTTTTCAAACAGGATTTGCTTGTCGTTCAGAATATCCGCGTGCCGCGTGAACACGCTCCCGCCAATGGTGATGTGTAGATGGGGATGGCGTTCCTTCAGCAAACGGGCCAGCGTCAGACCGGGGATGACTTGCCCGACGTGGATAATAGAAATACCGACCAGGCCGTAGTCTCCCCAATTCACTTTTTGGAGGGAGCTCTTTTCAAAAAATTCCAGATAAGGGTTGGCGACGGGGTCCTGGGTGGCAGTTAGAATGCCCTTGAGGTTTTCCTCCGGAGCGCCGTCCATGAAAAACGACTCCATGTCCAGGCGGCTGGGAAAATGCGCGTAGGAAATCAGCTTCATCGCCACCTTTAAGGTGGTGAAAGCGCGTTTGTACTCCTGGAACTGAAAGAAAAGCTCTTCGTTTCGCAAGGCGTCCTTGGCCCCGTCCACTTCCGATAAAACGCTCTCCAGATAATCAGGGTCCGAAAGGATTTGCCGATAGGTTTCCTTGATTTCCTTTTCTTCGAGCGACCAGGCGGGGCCGTCTAGGCGGAGGCGGATTTTTCCCACGCATTCCTCCAGGTAATCACGGGAGAGAAAAGCGTCGTAGCTATCCATGTTGAGGTCGAACTGGTCGGCGTGGCAGCCCTTGGATTCCAGATAAGCCTTGAGCGTCGGCAGAGCCAGGTAAGGTTGGCTGGGAAACCATTGCGGCGGAAAAATTAAAGCTGTTTTCATTATATGGAGGACGACCCGGTTTGAATGAAACCGGCGTTTCGGTTCGAAGCGTTTACGAAAATTATTGTCTGGGAATTTTACCACCCTATGCGGGGAAAACAAAGCAAACCCGGCAAGCTCAGGCGTTTTGAAAGCTTATTTTACGGATCCGATTTGCCTTTGTCCTGAAATTCGTAAAGATTGGCTTCGTTCGGGATCAGGTTGAACGCGTTCCCGTAAAAATAAAACATGTAAGGGGGCTGTCGAAAAACTTTTTTCATCGACGGCGCGACGGCGGATATATCCGCGCGTTTATCCACGAGCAGGTACTTGAAGTTTTTTTCGCGGAACAGGGCTTCGAACTGGTTGGCGTTCAACTGGTCTACGATGGCTTTATTTTTGGCGACCACGCTGGCGGGCGTCCTCGACAATTTCCCGAAAGCCATGGGTTTTTGATGGAGGGTCTGGTAATACATTTGCAATACTGCCGGCTTGGTTTCCAGGTCGATCAGCGCGCCGTTTCCCGGCTGGGCCTGAAGGTATCGAACGAACCCGGGAACGGGGATCTGGATGACGGGAATGGGACTTGGAAGGTATTCTATAAAAAAGATTAGTAATAACAGGGCCATTCCGTTGCGGTCTTTTCCGTTCCGCCGGTAAAAATGTTTTAGTCCGACCGCGAAGATAACGGCGGCGGCGAGATAAACCATCACCATCATTCGGACCGGCGTGCCTGAAAGTTTTAAGGGAGGGAACAGGAATTCAAAAAATAAATAAGGCATAGAAATCCCGGGAACCGTGCGCCCCCAAACATGAAGCGAGGGTCCAAGGGCCAACAGCCAGAATATCAGAGCCAGAAAAAACCAGACTCCGAGATCGTGGTCCTGGATTCGCCTTCTCTGTTTCCAAACCAATACGAGCATTAACAAAACGGAAAGCCCTAAATAGACGCTGTGCTCGTGCGGGTTTTCTGGTAATTGCGACCAGTAGGGCCTGGTCAGCGAGGCGAAACGCCAATGGTTTCCCGGAATCGTAGACGCCAGCAAATCCATGGAAAACCCGTCCGTGGAGTGGCTTCCCGCTAAAGGGTCTTGTAAGCCGGTCTGGATCAGGAGGCCCGCCAAAACCCCGCTGGTGGACAGGGTCGCGGCGAGGAAAACAAGGGAGTATTTTAAATATCCGCTTTGCAAAAAATAAAACGGCTTTTTTTGCCAAGCGGCGCGCCAGACGTATGTCAGGATTCCCGCCAGGACGCAAAACGTAAAATAGTAATAATTGCACAGCAGGACGAGAAACAGGGTAAAAGCGGAAGCCAGGGCGCGGAGAATATTTGGGCGGGCGATCAATTGTCGCCAAAAGAGTATAAAAAGAGGAACCCATTCCATGGAGACGAGTTGCAAATGGCCCTCGGCAAAGGCGAAATGATAATTGCAAAATGTAAATAAATAACCGCCCGCCAAACTGGGCCAGTAGGCTTTGGTGACGTCGTACGCCAGCCAAAACGCCGTGAGTCCCGACGCCACAAACCCAAAAACGACGATGAAGTTATAGGTCTGTATGGGAGTCAGGAATTTTAAAAGAAAAATACCTAAAAAGCCGTTGAATGGACTCAGAGCGTGGGCCAGAACCGTGGAGCCATGAGGGAAATGCACCATCGCAGTGTGCCAGGGGAGTTGGTGAAGATTCGTCAACGATTTATCGACCCACCAAAGGCTCCAGATTGTTTGCAGATGAGCGACGCCCGCCCCGTAATAGTGGGACGAGAAATAAGAAAGAAGGGGGAAGGTGAGTAGGAAAAAACAGGAAAAATAAAAGAAACCCGGCGCGGCGCCGAATTTGAGCCAGAGGATTCGATTGTTAACAAGAAATTTGATCATAGAAGACGCCAGGCAAGCGCCTGGAGGCAGATGTTTGCGATTGGATAATTTACCTTAAACTGACAACCGATCACTACCAGCTTTTCTTTTACTGAGACCAGCGTCACGCTGGCCGAGCGTTGCCCGGCCAGGCAAGTGCCTGGAGGCAGATATTTGCAATTGGATAATTTTCCTTAAACTGACAACTGTCAACCGATCACTGCCAGCTTTTCTTTTACTGAGGCCAGCGTCACGCTGGCCGGGAGTTGCCCGGCCAGTAAAACGCTTGACACCTTAAAAAATAAAAGATTATACTTGGCTTGCATATTCCCTCAAAATTAAAAAATCGACCCCGTTTCGGGGTTTTTAATTTTTGTCGTTTAATAATTTTTGTTTTAGGAGAAAAGCCATTGAGCGAAGACAGCGAAGCCAAAAAGGATGAAAATGCCGCGGAAACTTCCGGAGTTGCGGACGACGCGTCGGAGCAAAGAGGCGAGCAGGATTCCCTTTCCGATTTGAGCGAACTCGAAAAGATTAAAAAGGAGCTTCAAAAGGAAAAGGAAAAAGCCGCCAAGGAACTGGAAGCCGGCGAGGGGGAAGAGGAGGACGTCCGCGAGGTCGATTATCTTCAAAAGCTGGTCACCCTGACCGTTCAATTCGATCACCATGTCGGCATGTTTTTAATGCCGGGTTATATCGACTGTGGAATGAAATACGACCATAAACTTGCAGACAGCTATCTGACGCATTTGAATTCCATCCAGGGATTTTTGCGGCTATTGGAGAAAGTGGACGGCGTCACCCGGGAACTGGTCACCAAGGATTGTATTATCAAGTTGCGCAACGTGGTTCAGCAAATTCACAAAAACCTGATCAAACCGTTATACCGGGAAGTGGATTTGATGAAAAAGAAACCCAAAATGGAAAATCTGGACAACTTCAAGGAAAGCTGGAACGAGCGGCTTTTGGACTTTCAGAAAACCTGTGATTTTGAGTACCAGAGACTCGACGTTAAAGGGTTTATGGTGAACTGACGCCAGCCAATCGCTGCCGGTTAAAAGTTGACGGTTTAAACGCTACTCCCTTGCAGGACGGGCGGCGCCAAAAGGCCCAACATTCCAGAAAACCAATCATTTAAATTTTTAGCGGAAGAACCACCCCAAACCCCTCTTTGTTAAGAGGGGTTTTAAATTGCCTCTAGGCGTTTGCCTGGGGCGAAACGCTCCCTTTCTTTAATATTGCGCGGATTCGAGGTTTGTGGCCGTGTCAACGATTTAGGATATATATGGAAAACAACCGGGACGACGAGGAGACCCAGGTCGAGGCGGAAGCAGTTGAAGAAACTTCCGGCGGAGCTGTCGAGCTTATTGAGGAGGAAACGCTCCCTGAAAAAGCGGCACGGGAGGTGGACCATTCCAAGCTTTACGTTTGGGTGGCCGATACGGGGAACAACCGGATTCAAAAATTCGACGGCAACGGAAACTTTCTTTTTTCTTTCGGCAAGCCGGCGGGAACTCGCGCCCCTTACAAGGACGGCGAATTTAAAACTCCCATGAGCGTTTCCATCGACAGCGAGGGGAATATCTGGGTGGCGGATACCGGGTGCCATCGCATACAGAAATTCGAATCCGACGGCGATTTTACGCTCACTGTGGGAACGGAGGGATGGGGCCAGGAAAAATTTTACTGGCCGGAAGCTATCGTGGCGGAACCGACGGGAACCGTTTTGGTGGCCGACACTCACAATCATTGCATGAAACGGTACGACGACGAGGGCGAGTTTGTTCTCGGTTTTGGTTACGCGGGGGATTTCGACGGTTTCATGAAATTCCCCGGCGGCGTTTCTCTCGACAGAGAGGGAAATATATTTGTGGCCGACCGGGACAACCAGCGGATCCAGATTTTCGACGAAAACGGACGCTATCTTTCCAAGTTTGGAGAATACGGGTCCGAAGACGGCCGCCTCAATTTCCCCAACTCCCTGGTGGTGACGCCGGACGACCGGATCATTGTTCTGGAGAAGAGCCAAAACCGAATGCAGGCCTTTGACCGCGAAGGAAACTTTCTGGCGACCTATGGTCAGCAAGGCAAAAGGGAAGGGCAATTCAATTGTCCCCTGGACTTGGCCCGCGATCCTTACGGCTATACTTTCGTAGCGGATACCTTGAACAACCGGATTCAAAAATTTGATCCCGATATGAATTTTGTGGCGCGCTGGGGCACCATGGGCGTGGAGGCTGGGCAAATGCGGGATCCCTCCGGAATCGCTTTGTCCTGGGAGCCTGATTGGGCGCCGGAGGACGAATAAAAAACCTCCCCCCGTTGACTCTCCCGTTTGGTAGATAAAAAAAAGGAAAAGAATCGCGTGAAAGCGTTTGGTTTTAACATTGGTAAAATTATATTTCCGGGAATTGCGTTTGTTCTGGTTTTATTAAGCGCTGCGGTTCATCCCCTATCGGCGCAAGAGAATATTGCTCCGGGCGATTCAAAAACCGAACCCGATTTTCACATTGTCGACAACAACGACGGAACGGTGACGGATTCCAAAACCGGTCTTATATGGGCGAAGAAAGATTCTTACCAGGCGTTGAAGAAATGGTTGAACTGGTACATGTCCCAGGATTACCTCAAGGATCTGAACGAGAAAAAATTTGCAGGGCACGACGATTGGCGCTTCCCAACCCGCGAGGAGTTGGCCACCCTGTACGATGAGAGTCACACCATCACCTGGAAATATTACTGGACCACTAACGAGATTCATATGGATCCGATTTTCGTGGACCCTCATTGCTGTATCTGGACCAGCGACCCACATAAGGAAAAATACGCCTGGGGTTTTAATTTCATTCGAGGCCAGCTCTACGTCAGCTTGAAGGACACCGGGGTGCAGTATTCTCTCACTGCGGTGCGCCCGGTTCGCGGCCAGCCGGGGAAGCCCCCGGAGGCAGAGTGAGCGCAACTTGTACGGTAAATGCTGTGCGTTACATTGAATTTGTAAATCCAAACCACCCTCCCTTGTTATATATATATTTGGAAACCTGCCAAGCGCTGATAAAATGGAAATTGCAAACTCAGAAAATTGAATAAGGCGAACGCATGAGCGAAGAGGAAATAGAATCCGGAACGGAAGACGAGAAGGCCGGCGAATCTCAGGAATCTGAATCCGCCGAAGCGCCGCCTCTTCCCGAGGAAGACGAGTCTCCGGTCCCGGCAGAAGGCGATGAAGCCGTCGACGATGAAGAGGGTGAAGGCGAGGAGGAATTTGACCTCGAAGCGCAAATTGAATTGTTCCGCGAGCAGATTGAAGAAGAACCCGATAATTGCATCCACTATTACAACCTTGGAGAAGCCCTGGCGGAGCTTGGAGATCTTGAGGGGGGGCTGGAGAATTATCAGGCGGCCCTGGAGTTGGACGACGGCGGGTTCGACGCCATCATTCACTTTGGAATGGCCGAGGTTCTGACCGCTAAATTGATCCAGGGCGTTTCTTCAAACGTGATAAAAAGCTCCGTCGGCTTGATTTCGTCGCATAAGGATAAAACCACGATCAATAGCGTAGATGAGAAAGACTATAGTTGCGCGATTGACGAATTTCAGGCGGCGATAAAAAGTTTGTCAAAATTGCAGGCGGACGAGGAAATCGTTGAACACATTTCCAAAAACGCTCCCGAGCAAATCGCCACCCTTTATTATAAATGGGGGTCGGATCTTATGGATAAGGCTCGACAACTTGATATGTACGGAGAAGAGATTCAGGACATGAAACTGGCCCTCAAGCATTTTAAAAAAACCCTGGAGATTGATCCCAACCATTCGGCGGGACATTTGATGGAAAAGCTGTCGAAGAAGATGCTGGCGGAGGGTTGGAAGAGTTACGACGAATACGGTTTCGAGGCCAAAGACATCCCTGGACTGGGGTGACCTTAACTTAACTAAAGAGTTCATGAGAGGCGCGAGCAATGGCAGATATACAGGAATTGATTCGGTTGGGTTTGAGTTCGGACGGGCAGGTTCTTAATTTAAAGGCCAAGTTTATTCGTGAGGTGGGCGCCGTGGAACTTGCAAAGCAAGAGAGCTTGAGCAACGTTCGATCTTTGGATCTCTCACAAAATGATATCGGAGACGAAGGCGTGAAGGCGGTGGCGGAATCGCCCATTTTTTCCAAGGTAAGAACCCTCAATTTGAAGTCCAACAGCATTGGAGACGAAGGGGCCTCCCATCTGGCAAACTCGATCACTCTGGAGAGTCTTAGAAGCTTGCAATTGGTGGTGAACGATATCACCGAGGATGGCGAAAAAATATTGAGAAACTCAAAAAACTTGAAAAACCTGACGTCGCTGAAATTTCGCGTTTAAGACCGCCGGTTTTTAATGAAAAATCAGTTCGGGGAGACAATAAAGAGCTTTTATTATTAGTGGGTTACGCGAGCTACTCTTTTTTCCTCAAAATAGCCCTTGACTTATATCGGGGCATTTGATAATTTCGACCCGTTCCAAAACCTTTTGGACTAGAACGATTGAGAAGGTATCCTTGTACTTAGGGTTTCTAATATAGGAAGTAGAAATAGGGGAAGGGGCTTTTGCCTCTTAAAGATTTATCGTTTAAAATTTTAGATCTTTTTAATGACGTGCCTTTTTTTGAAAGGGGGAGCAAATGGTAAAGAAAAATATTATCTGTCTGTTTACCGTGGCAGCCTTTTTGGTCGTTGCTACTGTGGCCAGCGCAAACGTCACCGAGGTAAAACCGGGCGGCAGCACGATTTGCGAAAACGCTTCTTGGATCATTTACAACCAGAGCGAGACCGAAGACACCAGCATTACTTTTGACATTGGACCTTATGCTTACAGCTGGGAAAAGGTTTTCAAACGAACCCTCCCTCCGGGCGGATCGCAGACCAACGCTTTGGCGAGTAAAAGCATCATCACCAATAAGGGACCGGGAGATATCGCGGTTAACTGTCAGCGTCAGCGGTTTGATCGCCATGACTGGAGGATCGACGCAGGTTCTGGAAAAACCTATCAGAGCGACTACCATCTGGACCATGTTCAGCCGGAGACTTATGTAGAGCCGGGTTATGGTATGCCAGTGGGTACGGAAAGAGGCATCGGCGCTATTAGAGGTCATACTTCCGAGCAGTATCGCTAAGCATTACCAAAAATTTTAAAATTAGCCGGAAGGTTTCGACCTTCCGGCTTTTTTTTATTGGCGCCGGTTTTAAACAATCTTTTTTGGGTTTTGGAAATGAGTGAAAGATTTGTCGATAATGGAGATGGGACCGTCACTGATAAGCACACAAACCTAATGTGGATGAAAAACGATTCCTATTTAGATCTGGGTCAGGCGGTCACCTTCGACACCCCGCAGAAAAGAACCGCCCTGAAATACCTAAAAAAAATGAACGAACTGCCTTTTGCCGGGCACGACGACTGGCGTATCCCCTCCAAATTCGAAGCCTTTTCCCTTTACGACGTCGACCAGTCCCTGTCGGATCATTACAATATGGAAATCCATATCCCTCCCATTTTTTCTCCGGGTTGCGGATTTGATACCTGGACCAGCAATGTTCGCGGAAAAATAACCTGCTATGTGGTGTCTTTTGGTACCGGAACCGGCGGCCACAAGGAACAGGATTCCTCCATCAATACCAGTGTCCGGTTGGTTCGCCAAGTTGGGCCTGTAACAAATCTTTCCAAGATTGTTCCTAAATTTAAAATGGACCATAATTTGGCCGGCGGCTGGCGTTGACCGGCATTGAAATTCCGTCCCTTGAGGGTCTCTCAGCGCTTGAAAATTTGAATTTTGGGTGGTAGTCTTTACTGAACAATATAGCTAAAATTTATTGGATTGATTGACGAACGCTCTGGAAATGTTTTTCGTTTGAGGGGTGGAATCGCTTCCTAATTTTCCATGCGAGAACGTTGGCGATAAAGAACGCCTCCCCTCTTATGAGATAAAAAGTTTAGAGTGTTTTTTTTAATTTTGGAGAGTTTACATTGGCTTCTTGGGAAAAAAAATTTAAAGATAACGGAGACCAGACGGTAACTGATTTGGAAGAAGATTTGATCTGGTGTAAAAAAGATTCCAGAATGGAATTAGGTAAATGGCTCAATTGGGACGAGGCAGTCGCCTACCTGGCCGCTTGTAACGAGCAAAAATACCTGGGTTTCGACGATTGGCGCGTGCCTGCCAAGAGCGAGTTGCGCGGGTTGCTTAAGCAAAAGGAAGCCTTTAAGGAGCTTTTCCTGAAACTTCCAGAAAAGAAAAAACGCAACGTCGCAAACTATCAAGCCGGAGGCGAATGGAGCTATTGGACCTGCGAAACGCGGTTCGATTCTTACGCTTGGAAATGTTATTACCCCTCTGGTAAAGAGATTTGCGTGGACCAACAAGTCTCGACCACCGGAACTTCCGTGCGTTTGGTCAGGGATTCATAAAACGCAGACCGGGATGGATCGAAACCCATCTCCCCAAAAAATATCAGGAGCGATCTCATGGAATCCGACGAGATTTTAGAAAATAACAACGACCCTTCGGAAGGCGGCGAAGCGCCAGATCTGGGAACCCCGGGCGACGGGGAAGAGCCTTACGCCGAGGAAGAATGGATCGGCGAAAAATGGGGGGACGAAGACGAAATAGAAATCGACGTCCTTGAGGAGACGGACGCTCCTCAATTTGTTGACAACGGCAACGAAACCGTCAGCGACGGGAAAAACCGGTTGATGTGGGCCAAGGCCGACTCTTTTAAAGAATTCGGGTATGGAATCACTTGGTTTGAAGCCTGGGATTACTGCGAAGAACTTAATGATAAAAAATTCGCCGGATTCGACGATTGGCGTCTTCCGGGTTTCGATGAATCCAAAACGCTCTTCTCGTTTATCAAATCCAACGAAGACAAGAACGGAGCGGAAATTCATATTGACGACCTGTTCGAGCCCGGCGGGGGAGACAATACCTGGACGTATGAAGAAAAACCAGATTTCCAGCAATACGCAATGAAGTTCAGCTACATCACCGGGAACGAAAAATGGGATCATAAGGACAACGAGTATTCCTACGTTCGAGCCGTGAGAGACGAAGTCGAAGTGGGCGAATGGGAACCCGAATGGCGGAAGGACTCCAAAAAACTCGCAGGCTGATCCCGCGCGTTATGGATGATAATACTCTATGAGCCATTATATGATTTTTGGTAAGGACGATTGTCCTCACACCCAAAAAGCGCTGGAAGAATTTAAAAAGAAATGTAAACCTTTTCTGTATATCAACGTCGACAAGGACCCAAAAGCCTTGGAAAAAATGCTCGAATATTCCGACGGCAGGCACATGGTCCCCATTATCGTCGACGTCGATAAGGGAGACGTTACGGTGGGATTCACCGGAGAAGATTAATCGCGCGGACCATGGGTTCCGAAACCGCCCATCCACGCAGAAAACTTTTTACCGAAAGAAAGAATGATGAGCGAGCAAACGCCTCAGGTTCGAGGGAAAAAGGAAGAGCTAAAGCGGTTTCAGGAAAAAGGTCCGCATGTGATTCTTGACTCGAAGAATGATATTCATTGGATGAAAAAGGATTCCTGGCTGGACAAGGGAAAATTTTTTAACTGGCACGAGTCCAAGGATTACGCGGCCACAAAGAATATCCGGAAAATTGGCGGCTTTGAGGATTGGCGGCTCCCCACCGGGGACGAGGCCATGTCCCTGCACGACGAGACTCTGGAGAATCCCGGCAAGGGCGGAGTCGTTTTGCACATCGATCCGCTCTTTCCCGAAGGAGCTTTCAAAACCGGCTGGGTGATGGGAGATACCTCCACCCGGCGTCCCCGTTGGGATTTCTCCGAAGGCAAAATGGTTTTCACTGATGAATACACCTTCGGATCCGTTCGGCTATGTAGAAAATCCCCCGTGGAAAAAGATCGATCCCGAGTGCGTCGAAACCGTTAAGCCTCTAACAAAATATATTTTGCCATGAAAGAAACAACCCAAAGCGGCCGGTACCTGGACAATGGCGACGGAGTCATTCTCGACACAGATACCAATCTGATGTGGATGAAGAACGACACCTGGATTGAAATTGGCTCGTTGATGAGCTGGCACAAGGCCCAGGAATATTTGAAAAAGCTGAACGAGGAGAAATTCGCCGGACATCAAAACTGGAGGTTTCCCACGGGAAACGAGGCTAAATCGCTTTTCGACGACGCCTCCAGCAATCACGATCGGGAAGGATGCGAGATTTTTCTCAACCCGGTTTTTCCCTCCGGGTGCGGTTACACCACATGGACTAGCGAAACCCGCGGCGCCAAGGCCGCTATGGGATTTGATTATCGAGCCAACTACGAGTACTGGTTGGCCAAGGAAAACGAAGGATTTCCCAGCGGGGTTCGTTTTGTCCGCAGTCACAAATCCAGACAGGAAATTGAAAAAGAGAAAAAGCGCTTTGTGGATACGGGCAAAGGAGCCGTGGTGGATCTGGAAACCGAATTGATGTGGAAAAAAGGAGATTCATTCATCGACCTGGATAAATGGGTCACCTGGCAGGAGGGGAAATCCTATTGTCAGGGACTGAATCAAAGACGGTTTGCCGGATTCGAAAACTGGAGAATGCCGACGCGAAAGGAAGCGCAAACCATTAGCGATTTGAGCAACCCGATCACGGACGCCTACGGGGATACGGTCTATCTGGCTTCCGCATTTTCTCCGGGATCCGGCGCCACCTGCTGGACCAAAACCCTGAATAAATCAGATGCCTCCCTTGCCGTTCGCTTCCATTATTATAACGGCGATCACAAGTGGCACAAAAGGGGATTGCGGAGTCACGGCGTGCGCGCCGTGCGCGCCATGGAGCCGGAGGAATTGCAAACAGATTCCGATTCCGACTGAGCTTTCCGACTTAAAGGGCAACCATGGGATTGAACCCAGAACCAAATAAAAACCCGGGCGAAGACCGGTTTGTTGAAGACGGAGAAGACGCGCTTATCGACACGCGTTGCCGTTTGGTCTGGTGCAAAAAAGACTCCTGGCAGTTGATCGGCAAATGGATGAGTTGGCGCCAGCTGTCCGATCACCTGCAAGAAATGAACAAACAAAAATTCGCAGGCTACAATGACTGGCGCCTGCCCACGGCCCTGGAAGCCAAGAGTCTTTTCGATTTGAAGCACGGCAACAAGGACAACATGGGGAAGCCCGCTTTTTTGGACCCGGCGTTTCCCCCCGGGTTTGGCTTTCTCTGCTGGACCTCGGACGTGAGAAACAAAATCCAGGCTATCCGGGTCGGATATCGAAAAGGAGTGGGGAGCTACGACGATATTTACAGAACATCCCGGGGCGCCACGCGCTTTGTCCGCGATATCGAATCATGAACCGGCGGGAAAACTCAAACATTTAACACCGTTGTTCGCGGAGAGGGAAGTTTGTAAAAGTGGAAAACCAGAAACGCTTTATCGATAACGGCGACGGCACCGTCACCGATACCAAATTGAAATTGATATGGAAACAGAACGATGGTCTGCAGGACGTCAGTAAATGGACAAACTGGTACGACTCCCTGGGCTATATCAAGGAATTGAATATAAAAAAGTTCGCGGGTTGTGGTGATTGGCGTATGCCGACTCTTAAAGAAGCGGAATCGCTATTTTACGAAGAGCGAGACGTTTATATCCGCGACATGGACCGTTTTGAAATATTTATCGATCCCGTTTTTTCGCCGGGAGGCGGTTACACGAGCTGGACCAGTACCAGCAAACCCAACGGGTGCGCTTTGATTTTCTATTATCGCTACGGCCATGAAAACTCAAATCACAAGGAAGATATTTCCAAGGATACGGTTCGGGCGGTGCGCAACGCGACCGAATGAAATGCGTAAAAAGAGCGCCAGAGACAATCAGCGCGGGAGGCGATTATCCTAACTTATAAAATCATCAATCCTCAGGAAAGCCAAAACTCGGTAATGACTTTTCGTTTCGAGGAAGAGGACTATCAAAACACCTATGTGCTGGAAGATTTTTACGGAACCAATCCGTTTGAAGACAGCCATTGCACCTTGCTTTGCCTTCACGATCCGGAAAGCGAAGTTCGCCTTTCCTTCATTTACAATTTTAATAAAACCTACGTGACGCCTCCCGGCCAAGGTCAACTGACCCAAACTCAGGCGAGCATCGTCAAGGGGTTTGTAAAGGATATGCCGGAGGAGTTAGCGACCCTGATCAAGCAAAGATATTTTGAAGCCAAAGCATACGGCGAAAAGAACCCCAGGTCTTATCTGGAATTTCAAACGGGGCGTTACGCCAATTATATTGAAATGTTTCCTCATAAATCGGCGCCGATGAATTTTTCATTCGACGGCCAAAATCATTTTGCGGAAGATTCTTACGAAATGGATCCTCGGATTAAAAATCAAAGCGTAAAACTGTCGTTTTACGAAGAGGACACCCAAAACGAAAAGCAGTCCGCCCTGTTTCATTACACCTATTTCTTCGACGAGGAAAAGCGTGCGGAGGTGGATTCCCGATTGCAGGAGGAAGAGTCGGCGATCCTTTACGCCTTCCATCAATTTGTCCCTGGCGCACACGATGTTTTGAAAACCCGATATAAGGAAGTTAAAAAACTTGGCGCCGAACTCATGGAAGAAGGACCGCAAATCCCCGTGCAGGTCGAGGAGGAAAAGCCCAAATCAAAAAAGAAGAAGGGTAAAAAAGAAAAGCGGGTCGTTAATTGATTTAAGCGAATGGTTACAAATTCTGCTGCCCGCGATTTTAATATGTTAGGCTTTTAAGCAAGGGTAAGCAAAATCATCCAATAATGAAATCGGCGTCAGCCGAAATTTTATAGAGAGTGAAAACGTGTCTGCAACGGAAAGAACAGTAAAAAAAGTTCAGGCCAGGCATATTCTGGTCGATTCCAAAGAAAAAGCCGCAGCGTTAAAAGTCCAGTTGGACGAGGGCGCGGATTTCAATAAATTGGCGGAAGAGCACAGCGAGTGTCCCTCTAAAAAGCGCGGAGGAGACTTAGGTTGGTTCGGTAAAGGCGCGATGGTGCGGCCTTTTGAGGTGGCCGCATTTTCCGCACAGGAAGGAGAAATGGTCGGTCCGGTTAAAACTGAGTTTGGATGGCACCTGATTTACGTTTATGAAGTTAAGGACGACGTCAATCCAGATGCAGGGCCGCCCACTGGCGACGAAGACGCGGACGATGGCACCTTGCGCCTGGTGGCGGAAAACTACGCCCACGAGTTCATGATGCTGGGCTACACCAGCAAAAAAGTCATGAGCCTGTTTACCAGCCCGCATTTTAAATCCGCGAACACCGTTTACAATATTCTGGGGGAAGGGACCATTCAGGAAGTCATCGCCTCCGTATTCGGCCAAAAGTACGAGGCTCCGAAAAAAACCGACGAGACGCCAGAGTCGGCCCCGGACGAAACCGCCAAGAAATAAGGCGAGCTGTTAAATCTGAATTAAATCGAATATGTTTAAAAAGGCCCCTTTCTTAAAAGAAAGGGGCCTTTTTTTTTGACGTCCACGCGCCGATCCCGCCCGAAGGCAAGACTGATTTGCAAATCCAATGCGGCTTGCGGCGCTCGCCATATAAGAGGCGAGTTACTTTGTCCAGCGGCACGCTGGTCTTAAAAGAAAGGGGTCTTTTTAATTTTTCGCTTCGAGAACTTATAATTTTACGCTATGGACCTCCGTGATATTCGGGGTCTCGCGAAGTTCTCGCAAAGTTTCATTGGTCGGCGGAGAGTCCACGTTGATAATGGAAACCGCCGTCCCTTTTTCCTGAAACCGCCCCAAATGAAAGCCAGCGATATTAATTTTGTTTTTCTCAAGAACCTTGCCCACATGACCGATCACCCCGGGCGCGTCCTTGTTTTTCAGAACCAGCATATAATCTGAAAACCTCGCCTCCAGATTGAAATCGTCCAGCTTCGCGATTCTCGGATCTCGATTGCCGAAAATAGTTCCGGTAATGCTGCGCGAGCCGCTCTTGGTTCGCACCACCACCTCCATCGTATTGGCGTAGTCCTTGGCGTCGCTGTTTTTGGACTCCTTGATAGAAATTCCTCTTTCCTTGGCCAAATAGGGAGCGTTAACCATGTTCACGCCTTCGATGCTTCCGGAAAAGAATCCTTTCAAAACGGAAATAGTGATCGGTTCCACCTTGAGCTCCGCAACCTCTCCACAGTATATAATTTGCAGCGACTCCAGGCCGTCGTCGGTCAATTGCGAAATCAACGTTCCCAGCTTCTCCCCCAACTCCAGGTGAGGCTTGATCTGCCCCAGTAAATCCTCGTCGATGGAAGGCATGTTGACGGCGTTTCGAACGCGACCGTACTTCAAATAATCGATCATCTGATCCGCGATCGCCACCGCCACGTTTTCCTGAGCCTCTTCCGTGGAAGCGCCCAGATGCGGAGTGCAAATCACCTCGTCCAGCTTCAATAACGGATTGTCCTGATTCACCGGTTCTTGCGAATAAACGTCCAGAGCCGCGCCCGCCACCTTTTTGTCCTGAATGGCCTGAGCCAGAGCCTCCTCGTCGATCAACCCGCCCCGGGCGCAATTGACGATTCGGATGCCCGGCTTGACGCAGTCGAACTCTTCCTTGCCTAAAAGCGGTTTGCCGGAAATTTTTGGAGTGTGCAGGGTGAGAAAATCGCTCCGCTCAAGAACGTCCTTGAGTTCCGCGCGCTCCACGCCCAGGCTCTCCGCATGCTCGTCCGTAATATAAGGATCGTACGCCAGAATCTTCATGGCAAAACCCTTGGCCCGTTGAGCCACGATCGAACCGATCCTCCCCATGCCGACCACGCCCAAAGTTTTTCCGAACAATTCGACGCCCAGGTATTTTTTGGGAGTCCATTGACCGTCGACCTTCACCGACTGGTTCGCCTGAGGCGTGTTGCGGGAGAGAGACAGCATCAATGCCATGGCATGCTCTGCCGTGGTGATCACGTTGCCGTCCGGAGCGTTCATGACGATGATTCCTTTCTTACCCGCCGCGTTCAGGTCGACATTGTCGACGCCGATTCCGGCGCGACCGATCACCTTTAACTTCGTTGCGGCCTCAATGACGTCCGCCGTTACCTTGGTGGCGCTTCTTATAGCGAGTCCGTCATAGTCGGGGATTACCTGGATCAGCTCTTCCTTGGTCATTCCCGTTTTAACGTCGACTTCGATACCGCTTTCCTTCTTCAAAATTTCTACTCCCACGGAGGAGAGATTATCGCTTACAAGGACCTTCATTCCTGTCGCTCCAATAGTTGAATTTTAATATGAATCCACGCGCATCTGCGCTCGTAAGATCGGATCAATAGCCTTCCAAAAGAATTTCCTGGGCGGCGGCAACGCCTTTGCCCAACTCCACGGGATGGCCGAATTTTTTCAACGCCATCTCCACGGCGGAAATCGCCACCACCACGTCGAACGTGTCGATATAGCCGAGGTGGGCGACGCGGAGAATTTTCCCTTTCCATTGGTCCTGCCCGCCGGCGAGGGTCACGCCAAACTCGTCACGGATGCATTTGACCAGCTTGGCCCCGTCGACAGACTCCGGTACGAAGAAACCCGTGCAACTGTCCGCCGGGCTGTCCGGAGCGCACAAACGCAGGCCCAAAGCCTGGGCCGCCGCGCGCGTGGCCCGCGCCAGCCGGTTGTGCCGGGCGTGAACGACGTCCAGTCCGTCTTCCTTCACGTCCTGCAACACCTTTCTCAACCCGATCACCAGCGATACCGCAGGAGTGTAGGCCGAGGTCTTGTTGGCGAGATTCTTCTTTTCTTTTTTGAAATCGAAATAGAACTTCGGGCATTTGGATTGATCTGCAAATTTCCACGCCTTCTCGCTCAAAGACACGAGCGCCAGACCCGGCGGCAGGCACAAGGCCTTTTGCGAACCGGTGAGCAGGACGTCGATTCCCCAATCGTCCATGGGAAGCGGGAAAACGCCGACGCCCGTGATGCCGTCGACGATCAAGAGGCAATCGTCCCGGTCGCGGGTCAGTTTGGCCAAAGCCTCGATGGGATGCGCGGCGGCGGTGGACGTTTCACTGGCCTGCACACACACGGCACGGATGTCAGGATCGTCGTCCAGGATTTTTTTGATCGCGGCGGGGTCGCAAGCCGTTCCCCATTCCACCTCGTGCCACACCACGGACATGCCGTAAGTCTCGCCTATCTTGCCCCAGCGCTCGCCGAACTTTCCGCCGTTGATCGCGAGGATTTTATCTCCGGGAGACAAGCAGTTGACGATGCTCCCCTCCATGGCGCCGGTTCCCGTCGAAGCGAGAATTAGAACGTCCTGTTTTGTTTGGAAGAGATACTTGGCGTCCTCCGCGGCCTCGCCGAAAATCGCGCTGAACTGCGGCGTCCGGTGGTGGACCATGGGGGCGGCCATTTCGAGTAAAACGTGTTCTGGAACCGGGGTGGGACCCGGCGCCAGGAGATACCTTTTTTTCATAATGATTGTTCCTGTTTAGAAGATTTATGATAAATGGATTTGGTAGTTTTTTTATGCGTCCCGGCTGGAATTATAAAAGGCCGCCCGTTAAAGGGGAAGCCGGTCGCGGTGCGGGACAATCAGGGATCGGAAAACGCAAGAAGAAGTTTCCGGAACGTATCCTGAAAATTATTCGAATTGGGCTGTATTAAGGAACCTTACAGAAAGGCAGTGGCCAAATTATATAAAATTTGAGGCCAAACCACAAGCCCCGGCGGTGGCAAATTCGCCGGGCCGAGCGCCTCGACAAGCTCAACCTGACATGATTACCTAGGTCGACCTACTTAAATGGGTGCGTTAGGAACGTTTCTTTTTTGAGTCTGATGAGCCGCCGATTTTCTTGGCGTTCTTGCCTAGCTCCACCGACTTCAAAGTCGCTTCCTCCACCGCGTTCATGAGCGTGGTTCGCAGTCCGCCGGCTTCCAGAGTGTGCAGGCCGGAGATCGTGGTGCCGCCGGGAGACGTCACCATATCCTTCAACTCGCCGGGATGCTTGCCGCTCTCCAGCGCCAGTTTAGCGGACCCCATCACCGTATGGATGGTCAACGCGTTGGAAACTTCCCGCGACAGGCCCATTTTCACTCCGGCGTCGGACAGGGCTTCGATGATCATAAAAATGTAAGCGGGACCGCTTCCGCTCAATCCCGTGACGGCGTCCAGATGCGTCTCTTCGACGTCCACGGTTTTGCCAATGGCCTCGAACAGGCGATGGGCGATCTGGATATCCGTTTTGGAACAATGCTCCGACGCCGCGATCGCGGTGACGCCTGCCTGTACCAGGGCCGGAGTGTTGGGCATGGTCCGGACGATGGAGGCGCTTTTGCTAGGCGAATTGTTCAGTATTTCCTCGAAGGCGACGATGGGCGTGCCCGCCGCGACGGAGACAATCAGCTTGGAGTTGTCCACCAGATCCTGGATTTCTTTTAACAGGGATTGGATGACCTGCGGTTTTACGGCGACGATGAGGACGTCGCATTTTTCGGCCACTTCGCGGTTGTCCCCCGAAGCTTTGATTTTATACAGCTTGTGCAAAGTTTCCTGGCGGGCTTCGACGGGGTCGGAGACGTAAATATTTTTTGCTTCGATGAACGAGGCGGAAATCAATCCCTTGATAATGGCTTCGGCCATGTTGCCTCCGCCCAGAAATCCAAGCTTTTTACTTCTCAACACGATTTATTCTCCCGGTGTTAGAAATTTGCATTTGCCTCTTTATTGATTAGCGCGCGGACCAAAAATCGCCGTTCCCACCCGCACCAACGTTGCGCCTTCTTCCACGGCGACCTCGTAATCATGGGTCATGCCCATGGAAAGGTCGCTCAATTGAATATTCTCTATATTAAGGGATTCCATTTTATCCCGCAATGCGCGCAATTGGGCAAAGTATTTTCGCGCGTCCTCGGGGTCCGGGTTTTGTGGAGGGATGGTCGTTAGACCTTTGACTTTGATTTTGTCCAGGCGCGACAGGTCTATCAAAAGTTTTTCCAACTCTTCGGGGGCGACGCCGGATTTACTTTCTTCGCCGGAGATATTTACTTGTACCAGCGCTGCGATGGAAGAGTTGCGCCGGGAGGCTTCCTTTTGAATCGCCTCGGCCAGCTCCAGGCTGTCGAGAGAGTGGAATAAATCGAATCCATCGAACAGGTATTTGACTTTGTTTTTTTGCAGATGACCGATGAAGTGCCATTGGTATTCTTGCTCGCCCAGGTGCGAAATTTTCTCCCGCGCCTCCTGCATTTTGTTTTCGCCGAAACAGGTTTGACCCGCCTGCCGGGCCTGGACAATCAATTCCGCTGGAACCTGTTTGCTGACGGCGACCAGAGAGACGTCTTCGGGGTTTCTCCCGGAGCGCTTGGCCGCCTGAGCGATCCTGTCTTTAACGATTTGAAGGGCGTCTGAAATCAAAGGGAATATTATTAGCGCGCTTTACTTCCGGGAGGAATTTGCGGCGGCGTCAAAGTGAGGGATGGTGAAATGGAAGGTCGCCCCATGATTGAATTCGGAATCAAACCAGATTTTGCCGAGATGAAAGTCTTCGATGATTTCCCGGCAGGACATCAGGCCGAAGCCGTTGCCGTCCGGTTTGCTGGTGAAGTTTTCCCTCAAGAGAATGGGCTGGATGTGTTCGGGGATTCCAGCGCCGTTGTCTATAATGCTGATCTGGTTGTAACCGTTGCCGTCCGTTAAAGTTATTTCAATGGTTCCGTCTTTTTCTGAGGCGTACCCGGCGTTAAGAAGCAGGTTTTGCAACACCCGTTTGATATCCAAAAAATTGAAATGGGCGCTTTTTAAATCCACGTTTTCCTGGACCACGATGTTCTTTTTCTTCAAAACCTTATGACAGGAAATTTCGTCGACCGTTTCCTGAATCAACGGCAACACCTGGGCTTCGGCCTTCACATATTCGGATTTTGTTTTTTTAACGCAAGCCAGACTCTGATCAATCAGAGTGATGAGGTTTTTCCGGACGGAAATCATGGTGTTGAAACTTTTTTCGACCATATCCCAGCCCTCGCGCTTTTTATGCCGTGGGTCGGTGCCTTTCAGGATATCCACTGCCTTGGATAAATAAACGTCGGCGTATCCCAATGGAACCAAACAGTTTCTCATGTCGTGGGTGAAATTGCTGACTTTCTGCATGTCTCCGGCCATCACGTCCAAATCGCTCCGCATTCGATGGGAAAACACTTTGACCATTTCCAGCAGGGCGCCGTGATCGGAGGCAATATGCTTTTCGAACAAATTTTTGGGAATGATCATGAGGACGGATTCGTCGAGGGCCACCGCGCTTGCGGAGTGGGCCTCCGCGTCCACCATCGTCATCTCCCCGAGATATTCGCCCGAACTCAATATTGCGATTCGGTTGCGAAATGTATCGCCCTTGTAAATCAGCAGGTGCCCGGAAAGGATAACGTAGAAATTTATTTTCTCGTCCTTTTCACCTTCTTTAAGCAAAATTTCATCTTTTTCCAAAACCAATTCGCGGGATTGTTCCACCAGGTCTTTTTGGGTTTCCTCGGGAAGATATTTAAAAAGGTCGATGCGTTTTAATAATTCAAGCTTTAAAAGGTTATGGCCCTTGGATGAGGCGAGGCGGCTTGGATCGCCGGAGGAGGACGTCTGATTTTCTTCGGAAGGTATTTTCTTGCTCATGACTTAAAACCTCTTTAAAGGGTTTCAAGCTCAGGCGGAAATTAACTTAGAAAAAGTTAAGTTTGCCGAGTCCAAAATAGAACCACCTCATTCGGATGTCAATACCTAATTGCCGTCAAAGGCCTCCCTGCTGATTATTCTTATCAATCCCGCGTTTACGCAGGAATCCGACTTGTTTAAGTGATGGATAAATTCTAAAATGGTAGGAATTCATCGGCTCTTCCAATTTTTGTTGCATAAGGAGGGATATTTTGGAGGAACTCCTTAAAAGAATATTGATGAACGTTCCAGACGTTATTCTCGTATTTGACGAGAATATGGGTATTGAGTTTGTGAACACCGCCTTTGGGCGATTGATGAAAAAACGGACCCGTGATTTTTTTGGCGCGCCGTTGGCGGACGTCGATGCCGCTTTCCACGAGAGTTTGACCCCCCTTTTCCAAAGAATCCAAAAAAATCCCCAAGATCCTATCATGAGAACGTTTCGCGAAAAACGCGAAGCGACGTCGGGAGGGTACCAGGCGCGCGACCCGCTGGCTCCAGCTCTTGCCGAAGGAAATGCGGACGATTCGCCTAGGGTGTTGACGCTAAGGGGCGACATTTTCACTTACCAGTTTTTCGATGCGGGGCCCGGCGATGGCGACTTGAAAATCGGTTTGGCGCTCAGCAAGGTGACGGATGAAAAAGAACTGCTGGAACGGTTGACCCAGACCGGAAGCGTTTCCGGCCTGGACACGCTGGCCGCAGGCGTCGCGCACGAAATGAACAATCCGCTGTTTTCGATCACCGGACACGCGGAGGCCATTCTGGACGAAACGGGAATAGATAAAATCCAGGCCTACGCCGAAAAAATCCGGGGAAGTTCGCGTCGCATCGCCAAAATCGTTGCGGATTTGTCCGGATATGCGCGTGGCAAGGGAAACGAGGAAAAAAAGAAAATCGACCTCGTTGAAACGCTGGATTCGGCGGTGAAAATTGCCCTGATCCATTTCGACGAAAACGAGCTGACCGTGGAAAGAAACTACGCCGTTCTTTCGCCCGTGGAAGCGGTTCCCGAAGAGCTTCAGCGAATTTTCACGAACCTTTTTGAGAACGCTTTACAGGCTATGGACGGCAAGGGAACCTTGTCCATAACGGCGTCTGAAACCGGAGACGGGGTTCAGATCCGGGTCCAGGACACAGGTTCCGGTATTTCCAGGAAATATCTGTCGCGAATTTTTAACCCCTTTTTCACCACAAAGGGCCAGGGGAAAGGGACGGGACTCGGGCTGAACGTGGTTCGTAAACTGGTGAAAAAATACGGCGGCGATATTGAAGTGGAATCCGAGCCGGGCAAAGGCGCCATATTTTCCGTGACCCTCCCTTGCAATTCAGAATAGAGGCTATCGTTAGGTTCATCAAAGGAGTTTTATTTGGTGGGTATGGAAACAATAAAGCGCATTGGATGCGCTCAAAAAACAAGCTTGACGCCGCATTGAAAAAGGAATATAAGGTAATCGGTTGTAAAGGACATTATTTGATTTTAGCTCGCGACTGGAAACAAAGGGTAGCGCCTTGAAAATATTCTTGCCGGTAAAAAAGTTGATTTGGAATTGAGGCGAGGCTGTTTAAAAAGATATTTTTACTCATTAACTAAACAGGGGGATCGTTATGGGTATTATTGACAAAGTATCTGGGGTTCATGGCAAAATCATGATCATCGAAGACGAAGAGGAAGTGCGAGAAATTCTCAAGCTTCATCTGGAGTCGGCGGGCTACGAAGTTATAGAGGCCGAAGACGGCGAGAAGGCCATTGAGAAGATGAAAGAAGGATCAAATCTCCTTCGGGTGGGATTGATCATCACCGACATTAGGATGCCCAAGATAAACGGGGTTGAGGCGATAGAATATTTGAGAGAGCACGCTCCGTCCAAACCGATCATGGTCGTCACGGGTTACCCCGACACCGACTTGGCTATTTCCCTAATGCAAAAAGGCGTCAAAGAATACTTGGTTAAACCGGTGGAAAAAGAAAAATTGCTGGAAAAAGTAAAAGCCGTTTTGGCTGAAGAACAAAATTTCGATTACGTTTGATCAAAGTTCAACAAGCGTCCAAATATAGCGCCCCTTGGGAGATCATATCCCTCAAGGGGCGCTTTTATTTTTGAGGAGGAAAGGCGTTCTCCCGGTTCAGGAATCTAAATCCGGGCTCTCCCTGGCAAACGAGTCGATGGTATCCAATAGTTTCTCTCGGTCTATGGGTTTTACCAGGTAGGCTTTTCCGCCTTTGTTTGTAAAGTTAGCCGCCATTTGAGTGTCCGGGTAGCCGGTTAGCATAACAAAAGGGATTTCCGGCGCAAACTTCCTTAAATACTCGAAACAGCCGATCCCGTTGATTTTGGGCATGCGCACGTCGCATAGTATCAGTCCCACGGTAGCCAGGTTATCGCCCTGTTTCAGGGTGTCGATAGCAACCTCCCCGTTTTCCGCCTCCAGGATATCGTAATTCTTCGGCTCCAGAGCCAGCAGGATTACTTCGCGGACGTCTGGGTCGTCGTCCACCACTAGAATTTTTCCTTTTGCCATTTTTCGCCTCCCCGCCGAGGTAAGGTTTTTCGGTTAGGTAAGTTTCATGACGCGAGCGATTTGGTCCGTTTCATTTGGACTTGGGCGCTGGAAATTATTATACTACCAATTGACTGGGTAAGGGCCTGTTATCGGTTTATCCAGTTGGTTTTCCCTCCCGGTTGGTAAAAATTTTTGGAGAAGCAAGGCATGGCCAAAACTTCGTCCGGAAAATTAAGAGGCCTCAAGGGCAAGCTGATCAGGATCATGATTCTGGTGGGAGTGCTTCCTTTGATATTGGCCATGGTCATTTCCTATGGCCAGGGAAACAAATCCCTGAAAAATGTGATTGGCACCAGTTTCCAGGCGCTGGCCTACGAAACATCCACCAAACTGGATATCCTGATCCGGGACGCCGTTCGGGAAAGCCGCCGTCTGTCAAACCATCCCACCGTTTACCTTTCTGTAAAACGGTTTAGCGGCGCCCGAATTCAATTGGATGAATCCGCCCGGCTTGCAAGGGAGGCCAAGCTTTGGGAGAGCAGAAACCCAGAGATGGAATCCCTGTTAAAAAACGCGGGCAGTCGAATCCTTCAAGGGTTTCTGAGTCATGAAACCAATTCCAATAAAGCGACCAAAGCCCTCTATATTACTAATGCGGAGGGGGTATTACACGCCAGCATAAATTTCAAGCCCAAGTACCTTAACAAGGACCTGGCCTCCTGGCGGGCAATCATAAACGGCGATAAAAATTCCGTTTTTATAGGGCCTATCTACTGGGACCCAGTCTCCGAAGTTTACGTATTTGAAATGGCTTTTCCCGTGAAGGATCGAGAGGGAAAAACCATAGGCGTTTTTCACCGGATTTACTCGGCCAAAGATTTTTTTTCGTCCTCCATTGAATCCATCGTATTTGGTGAAACCGGACATGTAATGTTGATCAACGCCAAGGGAGTGGTGGTCGACTGTCCCATTTTGCCCACTGGATTCCAACTGGCCGATCCGAACCTGGTGCGTAGCGTCACTGGTCCCGAACAGGCCTGGGTGCAAACGCAAACCGACGGGCATGGAGGCGACGATCTTTCCATAATTGGGTTTTCTCCGCTGGAGACGTCCAATTCTTTTATTCAGGCCTCCGGGGCCGAGGCCTGGTACACCTTTGCCTGGCAATCTTCGGACGAAGTGCTGGCGCCCGCTCGCACCTTGTTCCTCTGGGCCTCGTCCGCTGGAGTGCTTTCCATCATTTTGATTGTCGTTATGGGATCCATGGCTTCGAACAAGGTCGTTCAACCCGTTCTGGAGATTCAAAAAACCACCGGCAGAATCGGGCGCGGGGAAAACGTGGAACCGCTCGCCATACAAACCGGGGATGAAATTGAGGCCTTGGCAAACGAAATCAATTCCATGAACGAACTACTTCAAAAGGCCTTTTCCGGATTGGAAACCAAGGTGGAGGAAAAGACCAAGGAAGCCCTGTACTTTAAGGAATATACCGAGCAGATCCTGATGAGCGTTCCGGACCCTATTTTGATTTTCGACGAAAACCAGAAAATCGAATACGTCAACAAGGCCTTCGAGATCCTGGAAGGTTTTGAATACCATGAGTTGGCGGGCAAGAGTTTGGGCGAGGCCAAACTCAAGGACGAAAAACAATGGGACCAAATCTTGCAGGAACTGAAGAGTTTCACTCTCGGAGAAAAAGCCCAGGATCAACCTGCGCCGGAGAGCAAGGGCCGGGCGGAATACAAGGCCAGGGATCCTTTGGCCCCGAAACAACCGGCGGGCGATTCACAACCGAAATCGATAGTGACGCTACGCGACCGGGTTTTTGTTTATCGGTTTTTCGACGTGGTGACGGAGGTCGAGAAAAGCGGCCAAGTCGGTCTTTTTTTGAAGGAAATCACCGAGATCAAGGCCCTGCAGGACCAGTTGGGCATGACGGAAAAGATATCCAGCCTGGGGCGGCTCTCCGCCGGCATCGCGCATGAGATAAACAACCCTCTGTTTTCAATTTCGGGATTTACCGAGGCGATCGTCGACGAAACCGATCCCGAAAAAATTCAAAAATATGCGAAAAAAATCCTGAAAAATTCAAGACACATTGCCGCTATTGTGCAAAATATGTCCGGATACGTCCGCGATAACAAAGACAGCATTCAGGAAGTCAACGTCAATGAAAGGCTGGAAGGCGCGCTGGAAATTGCGTTGACGGCGTCTTATTCCGACGACGTTGAGTTGCAAAAATCTTGCTCCGACCTCCCCTTGATAAAAGCCAAGCCGGAGGAAATCCAGCAAATTTTCGTCAACATCATGACCAACGCCGTTCAGGCCATGGACGGCAAAGGCAAGCTCTCAATTTCATCGGTTCATGCAAACAATTTAATCGTCGTTAAAATCCAGGATAACGGCCCAGGCATTCCTCCGGACTATCTTTCCAAAGTGTTCGATCCTTTTTTTACCACCAAGGAGCAGGGAAAGGGAACGGGCCTGGGGTTGAATATCGTTCACCGCATGGTGTTAAAATACGGGGGCGAAATTCATATCGATTCAAAAGTGGGGGAGGGGGCGCTATTCACCGTGACCCTCCCCGTTTCAACATAGCGTTTCGTCCCCCGCCCCAAACTGTTTCCGGCTCGCCATCCTAACCGCCCACTCCCATTTCCATGGGCGTAAGCAATAGCGACCAATTCTCTTTTTCCCAGTTTTTCGCTTCAAGATAATTCGCGAACTCTTTTTCTTTCCGCTTGAATTCGGAATGGTGAGCGTATTGCCTTCCATTGCGTTTTACGGGCGGTGCGTACTGATGACACATTTCGTGGTAAACCGTCAGTTCCAAAACGGAAAGCGGGACAAACGACTGGTTCAGCCTGGGGTTGATGCGTATCACCCGTTTTTTTGAATCGTAAGATCCGAAACGGAAGGATCTGCGATTCGGCCCTTTTCTATTTTTTCCCCACCTGATGGTTGCCTCGATATCGCCTCCAAAATACTCCCGGTTCAATCGGTCAAAAATGTTCGCAAGTTGGGGAGTTTCCTTGTTATCATAATTTTGCGGAAGACGAATCTTATCCGTGCGGACTGGGGTTAGTGCGCTCCGGAAGGTTTTTAAAACTCCGGCAACCGGTCCCGGCAAATTGTTTCGCTTTTGAAGTTGGTCCAGGAGGTTTTGAATGATGGCTCGTTCCAGAACTTCCCTGGAGGTATTAAAGCAGTCAAAATAATTTTCGTTGAACATTTCAAGCGATACGGCGTGAGGAGACGTCTGAATTCCCAACTGTCCCAGGAATTCTGCGCTCGCGGTCTTGACCTTAAAGACGGCAGAATAACCCGGCGTCGAACCGTTCGCTTCGCGCATTTTGCCGACGCTAATTTTTCCTGGGGATTCGTTTTTCATTGAAACACCTCGCTGGGGAGGCCTCTAGAGGCAGATAGTGTAACGTTTAAAGGGAATGGTTCAATTACTGGAGAGTGTGCAACCGTTACTTTTCCGCCAGCGGTACGTCGACCACAGTGAACATTGATAAACACGGGAAAAAATTTTGGCAGTGGTCGACCGATAGTTGTCAGTTTAAGGAAAAATATTTCATCTTCAACCACTGGGTCCAGCGTCACGCTGGCCGGCAATTCTTTCGCCCCCAGGGGTAACCAGGGTCGTTTTCATGGCGTTCGTAAATATATCTTTGCTGGGCTTGGCGGTCTGCGCCGCCGTCTTTTTTTTCTATCTGATTAAGGTCGTCAAATTTGAAAAAGAGGACGTGGAAAACGAGGGCCAGCGCCTGTCCCAATATGTCGGCAAAAAGGAATCGATCAAATTGGACAAAAAATTAAAGTCCGTTCCCAAGCTTGGCGATCAACAACGCAAATAAAAATTTGATCGGGGTTTGTAACGCTGTATATCCAGAGCCTATGACTCAACTCCCCTCAATCAGTTCCGTCTGGCTTTTAATGTTCGATCAGGAAGACAATCCTCTTTTGGCGAGAGGCAAATTCATTGACGCCTGCGGGCAAACGCAAAAAATTGGCGGCGAAAATGAAATTTGAAAATAACTTCTCTCCGACGTCCCAAGGCGTCCCTATCCTTTGCTATCATAATGTATCCGACACAAAGTATAAAAACTATTCGCTGTATACGCTTCCGGTAAAAAGGTTCAAAACCCAGATACGCTGGCTGAGACGCCTTGGGTATAGCGCCGTCTCGCTCGACGCCCTTTACGAACATCTTGCCAACGGAAAACCCCTTCCGCTCAAAGCGGTGGTTATAACGTTTGACGACGGTTATCGAGATCTGCAAACCACAACGATCCCCTGGCTCGCCAAAATGGAGCTGGCTCACACCTTGTTCCTCAACTCGGGAAAAATGGGGGGAACCACGGGCTGGATACCGCGAGCGCCGGATATTTCTATATTGAGCGCGGAAGAGGTGAAAGGAATAGATCGGCTCCACGGCGACTGGGTAGATTTTCAGGCGCATGGAAGAAATCATCTCGCTCTCAGGAACCAGACGCCCGAAACTGTGCGAAAAGAAGTGATGGAGGACGTCCAATCGTTGGAGTCGATTTTAAACCGTCCAGTTTCCTATCTGGCGTATCCATTTGGGTATTACGACGCCAATACAGTTGAGAGCGTCGTAAAAACTCCTTTGCGGGCGGCTTTTACTGTCGACCAGGGCTTGTGCCGAAGAGGACAAAACCTGCACAGTCTCCCCCGGGTGGAAATTTTGGGCAACGACTGGTTCATTGATTTCATAATGAAGCTGGTTTTTGGATGGAGTCCAATCGCAAAACTGAGAACTTTTTTGAAATTGACCTGGGTAAAGCTTCGTTCAGGCTAAAAGCGGTCTCAAAATTGGAGGCGGCAGAAGATTGGCTAAAAAATAGTTTTGTATATCGGGAGAGCTTGGTTAAAATTCTGAAGATTGCGGGAGAATGCCTTGAGTTTGTGGGAAAAACCGGCTAAAACCCCCCGGCCAGTCCCCTACAAATCGATTGAAAATTCCCCGGTTGGAGGTAAAACTTAAGGTGGATATATTTTTTACTGTTAATTAGGTTTATTTGCCTTATACTAATTGATAAAGCGTAAGTATATAAGGAGTTATCTATAACTCCGTGACGAAAAAAAATGATTTTGTCCCGGATTGACACTTGAGTTTTATCTAAATAAAGGACGCCTTGAAATTTTGATGCCCCGACAATACAGTTTGAGAATTAAACCGGAAAGCGGTTTTACACTGGTAGAGATTCTCACCGTTATCGCCATCATAGGGATTGTCGTGGTCCAGGCGGTTCCTATGGTGTCAACCTGGCTGGATAAAAACCGTTTAGATGGGATTGCCCGGAGAATCACCAACGATTTACACTATTGTCGCCAACACGCCATATCGGAAAACAAGTATTATGTTGTCGACTTTACCGGTTCTGATCCCATCACCTATTCTGTTAAATCCGGCGACGTCCTGGGAACTTATCCAACGACTATCAAAAGCGAAACTCTTGACGACAGCAAGAAATTTGTGACGTTCACGAATTCCAGCGATCCGGTGTTTAATTACCGCGGAATGAGCATTACCACAACCACACTGGTCATCACCAATGTCAACGGCAGTACAAGGACAATAACCATTAATCTTGGCGGGAAAATTTCAACAGCGAAATCGTGACGGTAATTTCCTGTTTGTTCCGGAATTGGCGTCTGAAGGGGCGGAAATGCAAAAGCCGAGAGAATATTTTATGAGAGTATATGAAAAAAGGCACATAAATTGCTTTTTTAGCTCTATGAAACTTCGAGACGAAAAAGGATTCAGTCTTATAGAAGTGTTGGTGACCATTGTTTTGGTCTCCGTCACCCTTTCAGCCCTTGCGACTCTCTCCGCCAGCATCATCCGGGGAAGCCAGCAATCCCAGCATGTGACGGGTTCTATAACGCTGATGCAGGATAAAATCGAGGAGTTTAAAAATACTGCCTATGCCAGCATTGCCACCGGTTACGAAACAGGGATCAAGATGGACGGCACGGCGGGCGGGCCTTATGGTCGCGCCTGGACCATTACCACGGTAGGCGACGCGAAGCAGGTGGACGTCACCGTTACCTGGCCGTTCAATGGGGTTACCAGAACGCGGACCATGACCACCATCATTGGCCAATAATGAAATCATTTGATATGCGCGGTTTCCTCAAAAGAAACAGGCTTAATGAGACTGCGGGTTTTACCCTGATTGAGTTGATGATTGCCATGGTCATTGGCCTGGCGGTCATAGCCTCGCTTTATCAATCGTATATTTTCATGAGCGACCTGAACAGAAAGCAAGGCGGTAAGGTCGACGCAATTCAAAATGCCAGAAACGCAATGGACATTCTCACTCGCGACTTGCGAATGATCGGATCAGGTGCCCCCGATTCGGTGTCCGCTAAAATCACTGCAGCGGATGATAAATCCATCACTTACCTGGCAAACTTCTGGAATATATCGACCGAGCTTTCGGCCCGGGCATCAAACGGCGATGGAACTTTAACTGTGGTTAGTTCATCGGGGTTCATAGACGGGCAGAATATCTATATTTGTAACGACAGTGGCGCTTCCGCCGTGATCCTGCTGGATAACGATCCAACAGACGGAACCACAATCGACTTGCCTGCCAATTTGGGAGCCAATTACTCCAATGGATGCCCTGTCAACGTGGTCGACACTGTAACTTATGAATATGAGGGTAGTCCCAATGAAATCAAGCGCACCCTGACTCCGGTCAATACTTTGAATTCTGGTAACAAAGAAGTCCTGGCGGATAATATTGATTATGTCCAGTTTAATTATTTCGACAGTTCGGGAACCGAAATCGGCACGGTGGGCACAGCGTTGACCGCCGGTGAAATATCGAGTATTCAGAGAATTAAGGTGTTAGTCGTCGGGCTCTCACCAGACGAGGACGGTCCAATAGTCACCACCACCTATGGCGATGCATCGACCTCAACCGACGGAAAATCCCGAATCTATCTGGAATCCGATATCAAATTACGTAACGTTAGTTAGCCACATGATTAAAAAAATGCACAATAATTCTTGCCAGAAACAGATTCCCAATAAGGTTTCTCGAATCATGCAAAAAATATTTATAAATCGCCTGTCGAATTCAAAGGGAATGGTTTTGATAACCGCCCTGTTGCTGACGGCTGTTTTAATGGTCATGGCCACCTACATGATGCAAAGCATGGGCACGGAAACCATGATTGCGGGTAGTTACGAGGTCAACACCAAGTCGTTGTACATCGCCGAAGGCGGGTTGGAAGTGATCAAGTCCGAACTCAAAACCAATCAGACGGATTCTTTCGCTTATGTGACCTATTCGGCGGGAAACACCCAGGAATATATAGTGAACGACGGGGCCGCCTATCCAATGACCACGGTCACGAATCCCGTTAATTATGTTGGCATAGGGAACGGTTGGTATATTACTAAAAACGCCACCACCCTGGCGTTGACCAATGCGTTGACCCTTCTCAACGCGCAATGGCCAATTTACAAGTCGGTTGCCGTCGGGAGCGACGCCGCGGTCGTTGAAATTCAAAGACCACGGTGGTTCAGTTCCAGTCCGACGCAGATTCAGATTCCCATGGCTTCGACCACCAATAATGTCGCCAACACGAATTTACTGCCCAAGTCCGTCGCCAGCAACCTGGACTTGGAATTTGACAATAACTTATTGGTTTTTCAAACCTTCCGGGACCCGGCGGACGATACTACCCTGATGGATAATATCGCAAATGATGAAGTGGTCATTGGCTTGAACGCCACTGAAGATCATTATGGGACGGAGGACGATTACGGAATCTATGACGCCAACGCGGCAATCTCCGGTATTGCTTCGTTTCCAAAAAATACCGGGCGAACGCTCATCCTTCGTAAATGCGCCTCGGGAAATTATGGCGCTTTTGATTGCGACACTACCAGTACTCTTCCTTATATCATTCCGGACATAAATGGCACCAACCTGACCTTCCTGGCCGGATTGATTGGGGGCGTTTATTACGGCAAGGTTTATACAGACCCGTCGGCCACTCCCAGCGATCTCACGGACGACGTCTGCGATGATCTGGCCGTCGGAAATATTGGGAGTCTGGTTGAGACTACACGCTATAAAATTGAATACCTGTCCACTTCCGTATTGGTGAGTGGTTGCGATAACGATTGATTTTGGGTGTGGGCCTATAAAGCTCTAAAAAAGGCACAAAAATTGCTACTTAAGTATTGATGATTGCTATTTATCAAAATTGAGACGCGGGGAAGGAAATAGAGCTTTTTTAAAGATCAATAATAAAATTAGCTGGTCCTTGAGATTTTGTCTCACAACGTAAGGAGGATACACCATGAGTAAAAAAACATTTAAAACATTCATTGCTTTTTCGTTGGTAGCCGTTCTTGGATTCGTGTTCATGAATGTCGTTGGAACGCCGAGCAGCATCGCCGGTTCCAGCAAGGTGACCATTTGCCATAAGGTAGGCGGAGCCGAAGTCACCTTGAACGTAGCCGACGACGGCGCCGCTGGCGGGCATATCCCGAATCACACCGGCGACAGTTTTGGCCCCTGTGCCACCGATTCCGGTTCCAACGTTAACACCAACAGCAGCGCTTTTGGATTTGGCGACCCCTCCACCCGGATGAAAGATTACCGGGAGGAATAATCTAGAAGAGTTTAACCTAATTAATTGGAGGAAACACCATGAGTAAAAAAACGTTTAAAAAGTTCATCGCTTATTCGCTGGTTTCCGTTTTTGGATTCGTGTTCATGAACGCAATTGGAATCCAGAGCAGTATGGCTGGCCAACCAAAGGTGACGATCTGCCATAAAGTCGGCGGAGCCGAAGTCACCTTGAACGTCGCAGCGCCAGGAGCCACCGCGCATCTCACGAATCATGCGAGCGACACATCGGGCGCCTGTGCCAGCGACACTAATTCCAATGTAAACACCAATAGCAGCTCTTTTGGGTTCACCGATCCTTCCACTCGGATGAAAGATTTCCGGGAGAATTAATCCGGAGGGATTTTACTTGCAAGACTGGTCGAGCAAATATAATGTTTCCGGCCAATAGAAAGCAGAACGTTATGTTGGCTCCAGTATCCATTTGCTTGAAAAAATTAGCAATCAAACCGAAATGGGTCGCGTTTCTCGCGGCCCATTTTGGTTGGGTTGCCCCTTCCTTTTTGTTTTCCCTGAAGTCTGCAGGAAAACTGGGCGTCTGCACTTTGGCGCTCGCCGTAACTTTGGCCTGTCAAAAGTCGTCCCAATCAGAATTGCAGGACGCCGTCGATCCCATAAATAATAAAAACTACGCTTTGGGAATTAAGCGGCTCGAAAGCTTGTTGGAAAAGGAGCCCGAGAATCCGCGCGTTTATTATTATCTGGGTTACGCCCACTTAAAGAAAAAAGAACATCGAAAAGCTTTTGATTTTGTAATTCAGGCGCTGGTTCGCGACCGCGATTTTAACGAAGTAGTGGGGGACGCCAAGCTGGCAAACTTCCTCGCCGGCAACAGCGAATCGGTCACGGACCTCACGTTCGGTTTGGCCCGAATGGAGCTGGAAAAAATCGTTGCAAAAAATCCTAAAACAATAATTTCGGATAAAATCCTTTATCACCTCGCTTTTTACTACCTAAAAAAGAAGGAATTTGAAAAAGCCATCGAGAGTTTTAACAAGGTCTACGCCATGGAGCCCAATGACACTAAGCAAGACAGGGATTCGCTGCTGATGATCACCCAGATCCAGTTGTGGGAGCTTGACTTGGAACCGGAAGGAATCAAAACGCTAAGGATTCTCCTGGAGAAATATCCCCAGTCGCTGGAAGCCGCCGAGGCCTTGTTTATTGTTGCTGAGTACAAGGCAAAGAAGATGAGAATTTTCCAAAAACGCTACGACTCGCTGGTCAAGTTTGCCAAGCGATGGAAGGGCGACCCAGCTCTGGGCACCCAGGCGGAACAGGCCGAGACTCAGGCGGCGCAGGATTTAATACTGGTCAACGATTTCAAGAGCCAGGCGGTAAAGGGTTACAAAAAAATTATTTCCGAGCATAAGGAAACCCGGTTTTACAAAATCGTCAACGCCAAGCTCGCAGAACTTTGAAAAACAGTTTCTTTTCTCTGGTCGTTTTCTCGGTTGCTTTCGCTTTTTTTTATCAGATCCAGTTTTCCTCTCCCAGCATTCCCGGCTTCGACGGTTATTATCATATCAAAATAGCCACGCTTATTAAGAGCGAGGGCTTTTCCACTCGCTTTCCCTGGCTGTGGTACACCTTTTGGCGCGACCATTTCGTCGACATTCATTTTCTTTATCACGCCCTGCTGATCCCGTTCACCTACCTAGGGTTGGTATATGGCGCCAAAATGTCCACGGTTTTTTTCTTTGCAGCAATGGCGACCCTGTTTCACGCCGCGTTGAGAACGGTTCGCGTTCCACAGGCCTGGTTTTGGACCGGTCTTCTGTTCGTCGCTTCCCCCGCGTTTTTGCAACGCATGGCTTTTCCACGTGCTCCTCTGGCGGCGCTGTGTTTTCTATTTCTAGGCTGGCTCCTTTACGCAAAGGGCAAGCGCGTTGGGTTGGGAATCCTGTCATTTTTATTCGTCTGGCTTTACGGCGGATTTACCATCTTCCTCGCTTTAATATTTTTCCTGATCGCCAGCCAATTGGTTCTTGAAAAAAAGCTGGAATTTCAAAAAGGATTGATCGTTCTGGTTGGCGTCACCCTGGGCCTGATCGTCAATCCGTATTTCCCCGAGAATTTTAACTTTATTATCACCCAGACGTTTACGGCGGGCCTCGACCGCGTGGTGGTCGGCGGTGGCGAATGGAGTCCCTACGACCTAAGGGGTTTACTGTGGACGATCAGAGGGACTGCCTGGGTTTTTGCTTTTTCTTTCGTCGCATTTCTATTCGCCTGGCGAAAACCGCGGCCCGATACAATGGGATGGGCGCTATTTTTAGTCGTCACCTTTTCCATGACGCTGGACTCCAAGCGTTTTATCGAATATTTGGTTCCCACGTTGATCGCGTCCAGCGCCTTGTTCTTCCGGGACGCGTGGGAGGTCTGGTCTCCAAAAATAAAAATTTCCAGGCAATGGGTTTCGATTCCCATGATTGTGATTTTGCTGGCGGGCCTGATTGGGGTGGGAATTAATCAGGATCCGATCGTTAAAAGCAAATTGATGGACTCCCGGGAATCCGGGAGGTATGAGGGCGGGGCGCTCTGGCTCAAGGAGCACACGCCCGGCGCTTTGGTTTACCTGACGGACTGGGACGATTTTCCCGAACTGTTTTTTTACAACGACAAGAACAAATACATCGTCGGTCTGGATCCGGCATTTTTGTACGAATTCAATCCGACAATGTACAAGAAATGGAATGAGATCAACGAGGGGGTCATAAAAGAGGATCCCTATCCGATATTAAAGAACATGTTTAAAACTCCTTTTTTGTTCACGGACGCCCGTCACGGCGGTTTCAACCGATTGATGGACCGGAATCCGCGTATCGCTCTGGAATACCGCGACGCGTATTGTCGCATTTACAGCTTGCAGTAAAACCCGCTTTTCAAATTCACAAGACGCCTCGAGACGTCAAAAGAGAGCTTGCTGTTATTCAGCCAGTTCGTCTTCTATGGGGAGGAGAACCTCTCGGGGAATAAGTTCTTTTTTCCCATCGGGCTTGACCCAGCCGAGTAAAAGCTTGGGTTTTTTATAGCCGCCGCGAAATAATTCCACCTGGATCACGTGAATTCCCTTATCCAGCCTCACTCTGTATTCGGGAAGAAAACGGCGTCGTTTAGGCAAGCTCTTCAACTTGGCAAAATCGATCCTAAGATCAGCTTGGTTATAACTCCAAAGACCAAACTGATAAACTCCCGGTTCTTCCACGATCAAAAATTTCTCCCAGATAAAAAGCTTGTTTCGTTTGAAATAATTGTTTTGCCCTTCGCTTAAATCCATATAAGCGCGTTTGACTCGAAAATCGGGCCTTTCGTCGTAGAGTGTGTAAATAGATTTATAAATTTCAAACAAGGGCACGCCTTCTCTTTGCACTGAATATTCAGGCTCCAAATACAAGGCGTGGTACCAGGATTTGGGTTCAAACCAGCCCAGACGGTATTGCAATAAATAGTAATCGTAGCCAGCCTTTGATTGAATGATGGAGTCGTCTAGCACGCCGATTTTTTTATAATAATCGAAAGTCACCTCAACTCCGCTACGCTCGGAAAATACCATCCCCGGGTATTTTTCGTTCATCAATTTCACTGTATCCAGAGTGAAGGCGTCGTTCCAATAAGTGGGTTCCATATCAAGGCTTTTGGCTCCGGGCAAGCCTCCAATATAAAAATTAAAATAGGACATTTCGAAAGGATGAATCCTGATGATGGAAACAGCGGAAAGGAGCAAGGCGACTGCGGCGATCCCCACCATCCGGGCAAATCGTTTCCGCCTTTCTTTAAAACGTTGACAGAAATAAAACAATCCCGTACCGGCCAGCGCAGCGATAAAGGAAAACGCGGTAAGAAACAAACGCACTCCGTCATAGATGGGGATGTTTTTGAACATCGTAAGCCCCAGGGCCGTCATCATGTTGAACAAGAAAAATACTTCTAGTTTTCCGCCCAGCGGCTTTTGGATATCCCTTTTGAAAATATATTTTCCCGCGCTCCACATCCCGAACAAGGACAGAATCAAAATCATCGGCGGAGTGGTGATCAGAAGCATGAAGGGCGCATAGTACTTTGGTGGGCTGTAGGCGTATTTTTCTCCCATGAATGTTGTGGGGATTTTTTCATAGGAACCCTTACTCATCATGTCTTCCAGAAAATCCGGAATTGAATGGAGCGGCGCGTGCCAATACAGAGGATTACTCAACCACAGTACAAAGGGAGTGATAAGGACACAGGCCCAGATGTTTGCCGCGGCCTTTTTTCTGAAATAAAACATGGCCCAGAGAAACATCGGCACAGGCGCCGCGAAACCGTGGACCTTGGTGTTCATTGTTAAACCTGCGGCGACCGCGAAACCTATGGCCCAGGCTCGGCTGTTGAGTCCCTTGACAAAACAAACCGCTGTGATCATCCACATGGAAGCGATTGGACTGTCCAACGCCGCAAGGTGGGCATGGCCAAAGGCGGGCGGGATCAGGAGAAGGCCCAGAGACGCCATCATTCCTGGAATAATTCCGTAGAATTCGCTCACCAACAAATATAGAAAAGCGATGGAAATTGAAAATAAAAGCGCCGTTCCCAGGCGTAAGGCTTTTATCTCGCCAAGAGAATCTTTGAACAACTTCAAAGTGATTCCGAAAAGGGTGCGCGCTACGGGGGGATGATAAGCGGTCTTGTTAGTATAATATTTCTCAATCACCTTACGGGAGGTAAAGTGATCCCAGTTTCCATTGGCAATATCTTCAATCGCCACTTCAATAAACTTAATGAAAGCTTTGCCCGCTTTTCGGTTGACGTATGGTTCGTCAATCGTAACTCCGGGATGGTCCAGGGTTTGAACTAAAAGGACCAGCGTAAGAACGAATAAAAAAAAAGCAATCAGGCCGTTGTGTTTAATCTCATGCGGCGCGTGGGCTGGATTGGTAGAATCAAACAAGGAGGTTTCTCAAAAAACAATTTGGCTAAAAGTATTTTTTCTGGGTAGTATTGATCCACTCTCAACTTGTTTGCTCGTTGAATAATTCCGAGGATTTATATCAACATCTCAACAGGTTTTTTGCCGTTTTTTATTTATTCGAAAAACCCGGTATTTTGCATATTTATAGCGAGTTGTTCGTGTAATTGATTGTTTTTAAATGATCAGGGAGAATGGCGGAGCAAAAAACAACTTTACACAGTATAACATCGGAGCTTATGATAGTTAGAGGTTTTTTTAATCCGCAACTTGAGAAAAACCGTCTCATTTTCGTTTCATTTTGATGAATAAAAGAAATCTCCACTGTCAGCGGTGGGGCATATTTACAGAATGGAAAGCAATTATATTGAGCTCAGCTGACAATAAATTTGGAGGAGCAAAATGGTCGATTTTACCTACATAAAATATGGCGTTACTTTGGCGTTGATTGCTATTTTATTCGGAGGCGGGCTTGGGTTGTCCTTTGGTTGTTGTGAGGACAGTATTAAAGACAGCTTTAAATCAAGCGCCAAGGCGGCGCTTGCAGACAAATATAAAGGCGACGCTTCGGCGGCAAAGAAAGTAGTCAAAAAATCCTGGGTATATTTCAAAAGAGCGCACCTTCATTCGCAAACCATGGGCGTTATTAGTCTGGTATTTTCCTTGATCGTTGCATGGCTTCAATTTAACCCAAAGTTTCAAATTGGAATTTCCATTTTAAGCGGGCTGGGAAGTTTGGGATACGGGATCTTTTGGTTGCTTGCGGGAATATTGGCCCCGGGAATGGGTTCTATGGGGGCGGCCAAAGAATCCGTTGGTCTGATTGCCCAAGTTTCGGGCGCGTCTTTTTTCATCGCCGGAGTGGGTTTATTTGCTCTGACAATCCATAAAATGTATATAAAAAAACTTCCGTAATTTATTTTTACCTGGGCCGCGAAAAAAAACTGACCATAAAAATCCTCCAGTAGCCTTTAACAAATGTTTTACGCCCTTTCAAAGCTTTGCCCGAAAATTGACTTCCATGAGTTTAAATTGATTGCCCATTGATAGACTTTTTGTGAGGCGGCATTAAATACCAATGGACTCGTTTGGCTATATCTGTAGAAGTCATAGCGCTTGAGCGTCGCCCCGGCGCTCGCCAGTCTACATGGAGAATTCATTGAAAATTTTAATTGCGGGAAGCGCGGGTTTTATCGGGAAGTCGCTGGTCCGGCGGTTTCTAAAAAATAATTTCCGCGTCGACGCCCTGGCGCGAAACCCCGACTCGCTTAACGATATCGACAACGCCAATTTCAAAACCGAGTACGGCGACGTGTGCGATTCAGCTTCTTTGGACAAACTCGAAGGCAAATGGGACGTCTGTATCAACGCCGCCGGAATGATGGGTAAATTTGGCGTGACACGCGACCAGTTGCGAGCGGTGAACGTGGACGGGCCGCAAAACTTGTACCGCTATTGTCTGGAACGCGGCGTTAAACATTTCGTTCACCTGAGCACCGTGGGCGTGGCTGGACCCAGCGATGAGAAGTTTCGCGACGAGGGTTTTTCCTGCAACCCGTCCAATGATTACGAAATATCCAAGTGTGATGGAGAGAAAGCGGTGTTGGAAATGCACCGCCCGGATGAGTGCCAAGTCAGCGTTGTCCGGGTAGGGTTCACCTACGGTCCCAGCGATCTGCACAAACTATCGTTGTTTCGTGCGATCAACAGCGGAAAATTTTTTCTGATAGGGAAGGGTAGCGCTCAACTGCAGCCAATTTATATCGACGATTTGACCGAGGGGTTTGTGAAATTGATCGAACGCAGGCCGGAGGGGCCTGCGGTGTTTAATATGTGTGGGGGGGAGGCGGTGAGTTGGAAGGAGTTCACCTCAACGTTGGCGGAGATTATCGGTAAAAAACTTCCCGCCGTTCATATCCCGTTATCCATCGCTAAGACGGCCGCGACTGTTTTCGAAGGGGCGGGAAAATTTTTTGGCTTCAATCCCATTCTGACTCATTCGAGAATTTCGCTGACGACCCAAAGCTACACATACAATATCGACCGCGCCAGAGAAGCGTTCGGCTTCAACCCGGAAACTGGTTTCAGGGAAGGATTGCAAAAAACGGTTAATTGGTACTCGTCCCGCGACCTTATCTAGCAAGGAGAAGATAAGGTTAAGTTCCGTAAACGCTTTTCGTTACTAGTCCGCTTGACACTGTATTTCATTGACGTTTAAGATGGAGCTATTCCTTCTGTAAATTAAAGCGGTGGTTTTATTGTTGAACTGGGGCAATTCATCTTGGAAATTTTTAGAATTCCCCCATAAACATGATTCTTTAGACATAGTCATTTCCAAAAAAACATTGCTACTTGAATGATAAATCAAAATCCAAAAGTACTCTTTGCCGTTGTGCATTATTCCGGTCGGGAGAACTATCTTTTACGGACATTGGCTTCGATTTATTCTCAGGAATATCCTCAATTCTCGGTGCTTGTGGGGGAAAGCAGTACTTCCGATGATCTTGGGGAGATGTTAAAAAGCAAGTTTCCTGGATTGATTTATTTAAAGAAAAATTCCTATACGGGAAAAGCTGCAGCAAGAAATTTTTTGTTGGAGTATATCCTGCCGCTCGATTACGAATTCATCTTCATGTTGGATAATGATATTGAATTGGACAAATATTGCCTGGTTCGCTTATTGGACGCCATTAGAGCGGACCCATCCATCGGCCTGGCGGCGCCAATGATCCTGAACGAAGACGGAAGCGCGCTTTCGTCGGGGGGAGCTTATCTGCGTTTACTGGGTCAACCTGTGTTGAGACAAAATTTGGATGAAAAAACGACGGACATGGATTTTGCTACCGGAACTATCGGACTTATTAGAATAAAGGCGCTTCAAGCCGTGGGTTCCTACGATACGATCCTCGATCCTTATGGTTTCGAAGACATTGATTACTGTCTAAGGTTAAAGCAAAAAGGGTTCTCTATCCGCCTGGACAGGGAGTCGCATTGTCTGCATATTTCACGTTATTCTTTTCACCATGAAACGGAATATTCTCTTTACAACACCACAAAAAACCGCTTGCTCTGCGCGTTTAAGCATGTACCCCCATTCTTTTTTATAGCCCTTTTTTTTCCATGGTATTTGTCGAGACGAGTGGCCTTCCCGAGTATTAAATTTTTGCTGATGGGAAAAGTTAATTTGTCGACGGCGGTAATTAAAGGGTTCGTTGACGGCCTACGCTCAACAAGATCTTATTTATGAGCAGAAAAAGATGGGGTTCCCTTGATTTATATTTAAATGAAAAGACTGCGAACCGGGCGGCATTTTTGCTCGTGCTGGTTTATGCCCTGTCCATCTCATGGTTTTCCTGGAACCATTATGACGTTGGCAAAATTAGGAGCGTTGAAAACGATTTTTTTGCCTGGTATGTGACAAATGCCGAAAAAATCGTCGAGGGCAATTTTTCCGACTTGAATTATAGATTCAATCCTATTGGATATCCTACTGTATTGGCCATGGTGGAATGGGCGGTCGAAGATTTTTTCGTCGCCGGGAAAATCATTTCAGTAGTCTCATCCGTGCTAACACTCTTTTGTATCTATTTTCTGATCAGGGAAGCGTTCAACCCACTGTTGGCAATCCTGGTTCTTGCGGCCACCGCCGCAAACAAATATTTTATCGAGTCCAGCTATTATATCGGCACGGACATGATGTTCATGGCGATAGCCTGTCTTACGATGTCGACTCTCATCTCCAGGCGCCCAGGAAATGTTCTTATGGCTGGGCTTTTTACGGGTATGGCCTATTTGACCCGGTACAACGGGATATTTTTAATTCCCGTCGCCCTGGGCTATTTATTTTTTCAAAAACCGGTAAAAAACTTTTGGAAGCGGCTGCAACCATGCGCTGTATTTTTATCCTCCTTTGCCCTTTCCATCCTGCCCTGGAGTTTGTTCCTTTATATAAAAAAAGGAAGTTTTTTATATAACGAAAACTACCTGAATATGGCGTTCGACTTCATGCCAAGGCATGTAGCAAAAGACCATTGGTCGCTTTTTTATGGAGATAAATACCAATCTTTTGGCGATGTTTTCTTTGCGGGTCCGGGGACATTTCTCTGGAACGTTATATTAAATGTCGGTGGACACGCTGAACGAATTTTTAATGATTTCGTTCCAGAATATCTGGGAGTTTTTTTTATACTGGGGATTCTATTTTTGCTGATTGGTTTGGTCAAACCTGAGAATAATAGAGGGGTGAGAGCGGGGCTGTTGCTGTCGTATTTGATGTATCTTTTATTGATGGGCCTGATTCATTTTGAGTCCCGGTATTTACTTTATTTGGTCCCGTTTGTTTCTCTCGCCTATGTTTACGGCCTTTACCAAATTTTAAATAAGTTTTCATTATTAGCCGAATTGCCGAGATTAGCCGTTCTGGCTGGAGTTATTTTTGCGACTGCCTGGGGAGCCGTTTCATTCCATTCTGGTTATATCAAAACATTTAATACGGAAGTTCTAAAGTTCGGGGACTTCATGAAATTCGTATCCAACCCCACGCAAGAAATAATGTCCCGTTCAGCCGTCATCGCCTATTTTAGTCGCACCCGTTGGGCGTATTTGTCGTTGGCTGAAAATCCTTCGGAAATGGCTAAATTTGCTCGAAAGTATGAATCGGATTTTGTGTTTTACACCATGGTCGAATCAGCCATGCGTCCCGAGTTAAAAAAGTTGGTAACTTCCGGACCCTGGCCCGGTTTACAGAAAATCATGGAATGGCGTCCCTCCAGTCGTAGAGCCGTCATTTATCGCGTCTTGCCTGACCCGACCACGACGGGCCTCATGGAGGCAAGCCGCGACAATTTTGCAACCGAGGAATTGTGGCAGGAATTTTTGCTCATCGCCTCCCATTCCACCAAAAAGCCAATAAGGCTGGAAGGACTTCTAATAGCCAAGGATTCCGGCCAGCATACGCTGGTTTTTTCAGCCGACGAATTTTCCCTGTCGATTGACGGAAAGACCGTTATGAAAGATCGAAGGGAAAGGAGTTCATTTGTTGAAAAAACGTTAACTCTGGAAAAAGGGTTTCATCTAATCCAAATAGAATTTAGCGCCAACAGAAAGCTTGTCGTTCCGCTAGGTTTGTACTGGGAAACGGCGGAAGACGCCAGAGGCCCCATTCCCAGAACGTCGTTCGTTATAAATCAGGTCTCGCAAGTTTCGCGCGGCAGAAGTTAAATCAATTTCACAAGGGAAACGGTATCGTCTTTTCGACAGTTTCCTTTCGGCTTGATTTTATAAATGCTTCTTCTTGCGCTCGCAGTAGTATTGTCCTTCTGTGTCGACATTACTTCTTTGCGCGACTTGACTCGGGCGTTGCCGCTTTCAATCATATAGACATGTTTTTTAATCATAGCGCCGGGAGAATCCTTCATTATTTGCGCTTTCACCCTCTCTGCCTTTTTCCAGTTTTTTGTCGCCCGGTAAAGTTCCATCAATTTTAAATTGGCTAAATCGAGCTCCAATCTGGCGATTCCGGCCTGCTTTGATTTTTTAATAACGTCAATGGCCTGTTCATAATGTCGCCGCGCTGTCTTTTTATCCCCCAGATATCGATAGGCGTTCCCCAGGTCTTGCCACAAAATGGGATTGTCGCCGTCTGTTTTTAGCAAACCCCTCAGTCCATCGATCTTTTGCTGGATAAGCGAATCGGCCCTCTCGCGGTCTCCCAACCTGTCCAGTATGGCCGCGCGTTTAATAAACATTGTTTTGGGCCTCAATTGTGGATATTGTTCATGCCCTCGCTCGCTCAGCGACAACTTGTCCAGCGCGGCATGGAGCGTCTCTGCCTGGACGCAAAGCCCCTTGTGGGAATAACCTTCCACGAGAAGATTGCTTCGATACAAAAATAACTCGCCGTCGAAGTGATTCCTGATCGACATTCCTGATAGCAATAGCGGTAGAACAATCGCGATCGAAACGATAGCTAGTTTTTGGGCTGGACGCTTACCGAAGGGGGATTGTAAAAGCGCGTCCGCTGCAAAAAATTGAAAACCGACTGAGACCATGAGTTCTCCGATCTCGTCCCATTTGATAAGAGGTTGGATTGTAAAAAAAAACGTGCCGATAAAAAATACGGGAAAAAGATACAGAGGAGGCATTGGCGCTTTCAGTCGGGTGGAAAAAAAATTCTTCAACCCCGAAGAAAAAGCGCAAGCTAGTGGAATCACTGCATACCATATAAAGAGCGTCCACCCCACGGAACTCAAGAGCCGCGTTGTGGCTATCATATTGTGAAGGTTTATTTCCCCTTTGTGGTTATAGGCCTTTAAGTAATCCGGCGTGTCAATTCCGACCATCCTCTGCCCCCAGCTCAGCTCCTCCATTCCTGCAAGGACGAGCAACGCACAGAGAAGTAAATAAATGGGAGCGCTTAATTTTTTTGAGCTCCAGGAGGCCATGGCGAATAAAATGAACGCCACAAGGTAGTTAAACGCCGTCAGGTATTCTCCCCAATTGTCTTCCGCTACCAGGTGAGCATATATAATGGGATCGTATAGATACGCGCCATAAATACCGAAAACGAAAAAAACCGCAACGATCAAATTACACAAGTAAGGGCCATAAGAAATTTTCGTTCCTCGCTCAGTCCCGGGTCGCTGTTGAGAAGCGCCAAAATCTTCCGCTGGATCATGCATGAAACTTGATTTCCAATTGTTTTACTTTTTGAGAAAGAAAAGACAATAAGGCGAAGAGGAATAACGCCATTCCCAACATTTCAAGGCTTTCTTCCGTTGTTGTGACGGCCGTGTACAACAAACTCATGGTATCCGACGTTTCTCCATTGACGTCTCGCACGTAACCGCCGACCATTTCCATACCCACCGCGCCCAAAACATAAGTTCCGCCGGAAACCAAGAAAAGAAATCCGGTACGTTTAGGCAAATCCAATAAGAATTTATAATACGCGCCGAACAATATCGGAAGCATGCATAACGCCGGGATCACCCACGCAAAATAGAATATACCGGAGGCGCCCAGTCCCTCGCGAACAGGCTCGATTAACTGTTCGTGGAGACTGACGGATTCATCGAGGGCCAGCGCCAGGAAGATGACCGTCAGTCCCATCCAATGGCGGTAGAATTTCAGATTATTTTTTTTATAAAAAACGGCGATGACGAACAGAACGGCGGCGCAGGAAAAAATTAACAAAGAGGAAAAAAAAGTGGGAATATTATTCTCGGCGTTCAAGAAAACTAACTCTGAGAAACCAAATAGTTTTTCTTCATTGAACGCATACTTGGCGACAACCGCTAAAAAGTTAAGGAAAAATAAAATTCCTATGCAATACAAAGAAAATTTTAGAACCTTTTTCGCGTGAAGCCCAATATTCATGATCAATGATTTTCCTAAAGTTTAAGCCCTGGATAAAGACGGAGTTGAAGTTGCCGCAAGCTGGAATTCCCCATAAATTATGATCACACATTTCTCCTTTAAAATGAAGTTGTTCCAGCCCTGACAGAAGAAATTGACTTTAAAGAGGCCGATTTCAAGGTGTTTTATTTCTGTTCCGTGACGACGCGCGCCAGGTTTTTTAGAGTGATTTTCCGGGAAATATCGAGAGTAGTATGCGTTCTGGCGCGCAAGGCGTCGCACCTTTTTGAGAGTACGGGTTTGAAATCACTCCAACGAAGGCAGGAGTTTTCCTTTTGCCCCGGATCGTAAAGAAACTCGTTGTTAGAAGCGTATCCGTTTAAATTTGTGACGAATCCATTTTGACCCGGAAAGAGAGCTTGTCCCAGGAAGGACTCCGGGGCTTCCAAGCCCAATAAATCGAGAACCGTTGGGGCAATATCCACTTGGCCGCCGGGAGTTTTAATTTCCAGAGGCGAAATGTCTCCCGGCAATTTTATTATCAGCGGAATTTGATCGGTCCGAAAACGGCTCTGGGAGATTTGAATCAATTGATTTTTATCAAGAGACAGGCTTGCCGCCGCTTTATGGACGACCTCGTCGTTCAATTGTAATTTGGCGTCGTGGTCGCCGTATAAAACCAGTATCGTATCTTGAAGCAGGGCTTTGCTTTCCAGTTCCTGAAAAAACTTCTCTGCGGCTTGATCGACAAAATTAACCGAGTGGAGGTAGTTTCCAAGTTCGGTGTCTTCAAGAGCGCCGATATTCAAGCGGCGCAATTCGGCGGGAATGTAATCATAAGGGTGATGAGAACTAAGGGTTATGAGCAGGGCAAAAAAAGGTCGCGGCAATTTTTCGAGAGCCTCCGCCTGTCGAATAAGAAAAACATCATCCGCCAGGCCCCATCCGATCTGAGGTTCGGCCCCGGTTTCATCGATGAAAGCCATTTTGTCAAAACCGTAGCGGGGAAAGATCACCGCCCGATTCCAAAAGGAACGTTTGTAAGCGTGCGCTGAATAGGTCGAATATCCCCGGTTTTTCAGAACATGCGCCAAGGTCCAAAAGTCGTTGTTGGGCCGGCGGAAGGCCGTTGCCCCTTTCCGCAGGGGAAGAAGCGAATTCAGCGCCGCATATTCGCAATTGGCGGTTGAAGACTCGCCGGTTTGGTCGAAAATTTCCGAAAAATAGAAAGACTGGTTAGCCAGCCGGTTTAAAAATGGCGTGACCTCCTCGCCGTTGATACGCGCCCCGATCACCCATTTTTGCACAGCTTCCATTTGCAAAAAAATTACGTTGGATCCCTGCGCCGCACCGGAATAAGGACCCTGCATACGGCTTTTTCTTGCGGCCTGCACCGATAAGAAATCTTTGATTTGGTCGATTTCGGACAGACTCATCGACTCCAGTTGAATTTGCTCCCGAAGAGTTCCTGCGACGTCGCGCATGTGCGCGTTGATGGGACCGACCGATCGCAATGTGTACTTGGGATCAAAGATTTCCCAAGAGGCCGGGGTTCTCATCCATAGACTCACATTCCAAGCGGTGTATAACGTGGCCACGGCCAGGAACAGAAGAAGCCGCCATTGCCGATTGGGGAGTCCGGTATTTTCCGTTTTTAAATTTGCCTGTAACGAGGGTCCACATAGCCACAGGCTCAAACTGCCCAAGGCCAAAAACAAAAAACCGATATCTTCAATTTTGATCAGGCTCCAAATAGAGTGCGTCACGTCCCAGAATTGACCGGTATTGAAAAGCGCTGACAGAGGAATCACATTGCCAAAATAGCGATGGTAAACAAGGTCGCAGAAGATAAGGAGGCTAAGGACAATTCCCGTAAATCCCGCGACGGCCCAACGACGCTTGATGGAAAACAAGCCCACAGCGAGCGAAAAGACCGAGGCCGAAGAAAAAGCGTGGAGCCAATACTTCGGGTTTTCATTGGAAATCCCCGCCGCGTCCCTGAAGAAAACCCCTATTTCGACCCCCAGGAGAATCACCCAGATCATAGGAAAGGCCCGGATTCCTTCAATAAAAATCCGGGTATCGCGAAGAGCGGCCTTCCTGGAAAAAAAGTAGAGGAGAAGGGGGAGACAGGCCGTCGCCGCGATAATGAAAAGTTCAATTTTAGTTTGGGGAATCAAGTGAACGGAGGCGTCGACCAGCGCTATCGAAGTGAAAATCATAATTAAACCCCAAATCTTTCAGAAAAAAACCAAGTTAAAACGCTCTAACTATCCCTTATAATACTTGATAGTTCAAAGTGAATTTGCAGACGAGAAATTACATGACTCAGCCCGTAGAAAAAAACGACGATCCCAGCCGGTTGCTAAAGTTGTGGAATCTTCGACGTTTATCATTTCCTTTATTGGCGCAAAAACTTTCCTGGATCGTGCGCGAAAAAATTTCCGATTGGGTCTTCGACCAAATCATCGCCCGTCAGGCTTTTGACTCCGTTCCAAGACCCACGCTGGAACATCTGGGCATTAACAGCTCCAGCGCGACTAGCACCCTCATGTTAAAAAAAATCTTCCGCCTTTATCACATCCAACCTCATGAAGTTTTGGTCGACGTCGGTTGCGGAAGAGGACGGGTGATTGCCTGGTGGTTGAACATGGGCTGTAACAATAAAATTTATGGTTATGAATTGGACGATGATATTGCTTCCTTGGCGAAAAAAAAATTCGCCGGACACGAAAATGTAACCATCATAAGTGGAAATATTCTTGATAGATTCCCTACGGACGCCGACGTCTTCTATCTGGCAAATCCATTTGGAGCAAAAACGACGGGCGAATTTAAATCCCGGCTTGTCGAAACTTATTACGGCAAAAAAGAGATCGCGATCGTATCCTTTTATTGCATGCACATAGATGTTTTTCGCAACGACCCGCGGTTTAATATCCAGGAAATAGATTTCCCAAAATGGTCCGTCGCTCGTGATTCCGGATTCCCGTGGTACGCAGTCATTCGCTTGACCGCTTCCTCTGGAAAAAATGAAGGGTCTTGAAAAATCCATCCTGACCTAAAAAGGTCTTGGCTTCCCGCGCTCACCGGGGCCGCCCGATCATTCCCTGAAGAATTTGTCAAAGGTTCGAATCACCCATCCAGGCATGGCGTTTCGGATGGCCTTTTTGGCTCGTAGGGAGAGATTCTTCTTGATGAAGTCTGCCGCGCACTGTACAACCCACTGTCCAAATATGTAAACGCAAATTGAAGGGCGTAACCGGACCAGCCAAAATGAAAGATTGATACGCGTTTCTTTACACCATTTAAACTTATATGGAGTCGTTCCCCGCATGAAATCGAATTCGCGGCAATTCTTTTCAATGGCGTCTTGAATGACGCGAGAGAGAAGGACCGCTCCTGGGCTGTGCCGGGAAAACTCAGGTTCGAAACTGCTGAGATAGAATAAAAGATCGCGCTGGTATTGGAACAGATAGTAGCTGGCCGCCTGCTTGCCATCCAGGTCCATATAGAATAATTGTAATTGTCCGACGTCAAACAAACGCGCCGACGCGAGCCTATGGAACTTCCGGAAGGCCTCGTCGTAGAAAGCGCCGGGCCTTCCTCGAGAAGTCCATACGGCTTGGTGTTGCTCGATAAAACGTTCCATTCGCTCGTCCAATTCAGAGCGATTCTTCACAGCGTCGACCACGACGTCGAAATCCTTTTCGATCTTGCGCGCTTTTCTTCGGATAAAATAGCGCGTTTTCGAGGTCAGGCCTTCCAGGCAGTCGTCGAACGAATCGGGTAGAGGAAGGTAGGGGCAAACCCGTTCTTCCTGAAAGACTTTCCTGAAACCGGTGGGGTGGCCGCTTTTAAGCCATTCGATCAGAGGCGATCTTTCATTAATTGAGTCAAAAACCACGACGCCTATGCGTCGTTCTTCAGATAAAAACGAATTGATAAAATAATCTCCAACGCGCGCCTCCTCTCCTTTTCGAATTATAAAATCCAGATAATCCGAATTGGGAGAACCTATGGGGTTCAATTGAGTAAACAGAGTTTTGGCGTCGGCGACGAACGGCAAGATAGCGACGTCACGGTCGTTCTCCTGAATCAGGATGATAAACAAGCTCCCGCCAAAAGCTTGCCACCAACTGAACTGCCATTCCCAGGTCATAAAAATTGAGGGAAAGGGGCTGTCGGCGTTCAGGGCGTTCCACCGTTCTCGAAGATTCTGGAAGGCGTCGGGGTTTTGGATGATTTGGTGATTCAACGACATTGTGTTTGTTTCATTTCAGCAGGCCGTATTTGGCGAACCAGTCAAACGCTCGCGGACTGAGTCCTTTAAGGGTTTCCTTTTCGTAACTGTTGAAGCGATGAAAGCGCAATATCATACCAATCACTATCGCCGCGTACACTACCACGGCAAAAATCAGTTTCAAGACCGTCATTTCGCCCAGCAGTAAAGTCCATGAAACCGCGACAGCGGCGATAAAGAGTATTTGAAACACAAAGCCAAAAGGAAACCGGCCTCCTAATACCTTCCGGGCGACTGCCAAAGCGATTACGTCCGTGATCAGCGCCGACCCTCCGGTGGCGACGACGGCGCCGGAAACGCCCCATAGAGGAATAAGAATCAAAGCCGATCCCAAATTCAGCAAACCGTTTAAGCCTGTCAGGGAAACGAAGATCTTTTCCTTATTGAGCGGAAAAAGGATTTCATAAGACGTTCCCGCGCCCACGCATATACTGGCCAGGGAAAGAACCGAAAGAAGCAAAATCAGGGAACCCGCCGGGGCGTACTGTTCGGTATAAAATATGTTGACGACGTCCGGGCCATGGGCGATCAGAAAAATAAAAATCGGCGCCGTGAGGAATATGGACAGCTTGGTCAAAAACGTCCATGCCTCTCTCATGCCGTCCATGCCGAACCGGGTCCGCGCCTGAGACAGGAGCGGCACCGCCAACCGATCAAGCGCGGTTGACAGAAAGTACCCTCCATAAATCACAAGGAGAAAAGCGACTTCGTAATAGGCGACCGCCTTCTTGTCTTGCAGAAAATACATCAACAGGATTATGTCGATGCTTTTGAATCGCAGGTACAGGAGAACCGTTCCGAGCCACGAGTTCAAACCGAATTTCCAGACCTCCGCCAAGGGAAAGGTTACGGGCTTGGGTTTCAATATGGAAAAAGAGCGGACGCCGTACAGGAGACCCTGCACGCCGTTGACCAGGATCATCAACACTATCAAGCTGCCGACGTCGATGCCGGTCGACGCTAAATAAAGTATGCCCAGCAATTGGAGAACGGACACGCCAATTTCCACCGCCGAGTAAAATTTCATATCCACCCGGGCGATCAGGATAAAATTAAAGCCGTCCATCAAGCCGCGCACCAGAAACAGCAAGACCGTGACCGTCACATATTCGCCTATATCCGCCGCGCCCATCCACGCGGCTAGGGGAGCTGAGAATTGAATGAAGATGGCGGCCGTGACCAAGGTCAGCAGGTTCCGCAAAAGTAGCGTCCAGCGAACCAGATAACTGCATTCGCCCGGTTGGTCCGAATGAAGGAGGCGGGGAATATAGGTCGTCAGGATCGCGTAAATCCCCATATCCGTGACTTTCATCAGTAGCTCTACCAGACTGATGAGGACCGCATAGACGCCAAAGTTTTCCACGCCTAGAACGCGGGCGGCGATGATGGAAATCGCAAAAGTGATCAAGGCTCTGCCCGACATACCGATCTGGCCCCAGATCAACCCTTCGACTATTTTTTTTCCGAAGCTCAAATTCGCCCCGCCAGTTCCTGGTAGATTCGAGTCGTCTTTTGGATGAAGCGGCGCGAGGAAAAAAGATCGTGCGCCCGCCGTTGTCCGGCCTCGCCCATCCGCACCGCCTCTTCCCGGTGTTCGAGTAGATAGAGGATCGCCTCTTCAAGCGCCGCGGGGTTTCCCGGAGGAACGAGGAGGCCGGTTTCTTGATGAAGAATCAGGTCGGCGGGTCCGCCGCTATCTGCCGCCACCACTGGAAGTCCCATCCCCATCGCTTCAAGAATGGTGATTGAGGAACCTTCGGAAATAGAGGGCTGGACGTAGATATCCATTTCCCGGTAAATCGCCGAATCGTGGGAAAGCTCCCCGCGGAAACGGACGCGGGAAGCCAGGTCGGAGTCTCTAACCTGGGATTCCAGTTGCGGCCTCAAGGAACCTTCGCCCACCAGATCGAGCTGGATCCCTGAGTAGCGCGCGACAATTCCCTTAAATGCGGTGATGAGGTGGTTGAACCCTTTCTGCCATTCCAACCGTCCCACACTGCCCAGAACCACCTCGTCTCTTTTGAAGGGCGCGGCCCCGCCGCCGAAAACGTTTTCGTCGAAAGGGGCGTGGACAACGGCCAAACGGGGATCACGGCCATCTCGAGCATAGATCTTCGCCACCGCGTTGGAGACGGCGATGATCTTATCGTTGAGCCGGTTGAGTGCAACATTCAGAAATGGGAAAAGCGTGCGCTCCACCCATCCTCCGGGAATTCTTTTAACGCGCGCCTCGGGAGTTTTCGCGAAACCGGCGTCGCCAAGGTCGTGATGGGTCGTGGCGATGGCCGCGCGCGCCAAAAACCGAGCGGCCAGCCGACCGTGGAGGTTGCCTTTGTTATTATGAGTGTGGACGACGTCCGCGCCAAACCTGCGAATAACTTTTGCGACTTCGAACGTGGTCGCGGGATCGAAAAAATATCCTTTCCTGTTTAAAGAAAAGAAATGGACGCCGAGTTTCTCGAACCTGTCGGCGGCTTGCTCGCCAGGGTTCTGGATGGTGCAGAGGCCGATGCGAAAATCTTCCGGGTTCAAATGGGCGCACAGGATACGCAGGGTTTCTTCTATTCCTCCGAATGGGCCTATCCTCGTGGTCACAAAGAGTACGTTGATGGGATCGCTCATGCTCCTTCACCAAAACGAAAAACCAGGTTCAACCGGTCGTCCACCGCTTGAGCGGGCTGCACTGGAAAAAGCGCAGCTCCGTCTTTCCATTTAAGATCCTCGTTCCGCCGGTCCCCGTTCACCTCTACCGAAACGGGCTTGCCCCCTATCCTCAGCCACAAGGTCGGATCCTTTCCGGGAACTCGAGGGCAGGATCGAAAATCGATCTCCACCCGGACCGTTCCGTCTTCCTCAAGCGCCGCCTCCAACCTGGCCGCCAAAGCCATGCCCACCGTTTCCAGGGGCAGGAAAGAATGAACGCCGTATTTGCGCCACTTCTGAATCATTTCTTTCAGCCGTGCCGGACCGTTTTCGAGCAGATCAAAGTCATGCAGAACAATGACTGAAGGGTAGCCCGCCTGTGCTAAGGCCACGCCTTCGAGAATTTCTTCGGGATAGACGCCCCGGATTTTACGGTTCTCGAAAATCTTTCCCACATGGGTAAAAAAGACGCTCCTTGCGGAGAAAAATTTGAACCCCGCCTTGCCTGCCAGCGCGGGCGTTTCCGGTGTGTATTCGTGTCCGGAAGGAACCAGGGTTTCCGGCATGACTCCAAAGTATTTGCCTAGGAAAATGGCGCTTTGTTTCATCCGTTCCACTGCGTCGGCGGTATTACTGGAAAACTCACGGTACCACCGGCTGTTGGTAAATCGGTCCTGGGCGGCGAGCCACTGGTCCTGTTGCGGGGTAATGTGAGTCAGTCCGTGGGAGAGAATAGAAAGAACTCCCTGTTCGACGCCTTGCCGCATAGCGCGAAAAGCCCCGGCATAGTCATAGACTGTCTCCCGGTCTTTACGGCGGTATTCCACTTCCCAGGAAGGGTGATGCGCTCCCGGCGTCCTGTTTTCAACCACCCGGCCTCCGACCTTAAGTTGTCCCTTACCGGCGTCTCCGTCGTCCACCCAGCTGGGAACCACCGCCACGCTCATGTGAGCCTTCTCCGCATTTAGTTCTTGAATAATTCCCTGCCACGTTTCCTCCGTTAACGACCCGGCATTGAAACCCTCCAAGTGGACTCGCTCTGCAGATCCGGGATCGTCCATACGCAGAACCCCAATTCCATCCAGCGCCCAGGAAACGGGAACGGCGTGTGGGTTGGAAGCGATGAGGCGGCGCAGTAAGGCGTGCATGGGATTGCCGTCCATCAGGACAAACGCAGGATGGAAGTTGAGAAAATAGTTCGTTGCGGCTCCAAAGGAATGCGAAACCATGGCGGGATTTCCATTGCCGTGCGCGGCTTCGACGCCAGCCGCAGGCGCAGTCGAGACTTTTCTGGAGAACCAGTTTTGAAGAAACATCCGGAGCGCCGGGCGCGCGCCAATATCCAATCCTTTTGGCGAGTAAGGGTAGGGGACGGCGCGATACAAAATGTTTCTTTCTGTATCCAAAATTCGTCCGGAGAGCCTCGGCAAACGAGAGAGCCTTTCGATACCGAAAGGAGTCAGGAAGTTGGAGTCCGAAAACAAAAATGAATCGGCGATCAGGGAGACGCCAAACTTTGAGGAAAACTCGGTCAGGCGTTTCCAGAGCGCCGGAGGAATTTCACTGGGCCGGCAGGCAAGAAGAATTGCCGAGAAATGGATCGTATGATCGTCTACCACTCGATCTGGAGAAAAGTTTTGAACCTCGGCTGTTTCAAAAGGAATGCCCGAGCCGGAAAGAAATTCGCAGTAGTTCTGGAGCCTGCTCCCCGGCATGAGGGGGGAAAGAATTCTGGGACATTTCCCGAATCCGGGAGCTTTCTCTAAACCGGCAAGGACTAGTACGGCAAAACGATGTTTCACTCTTTGACTTTTTGCGAATCCTGCGGCGGTTCATGATCCAGCCACTCCGGACGCAGGTGCTCCCGCAACAGGCTCGCATCCATAAAGATTTCGTCCAGTTCACGGTTGCGAGCGAAGTATTTGACAATCATGGCAGGCGCCATCGCAGCTCCATAGAATAGAACGTACAAGCCTTCCAGCCCAAAGAACACAGCGGGAATCAAGGCGTAGAGCATGACAACGTGAGTGAAGGCTATCCCTAGAAGAGAGCTGAGGCCTATCTTTTTCGGACCGTCCTCCTTTTTTGAAGACGCCGGAGGAAGTATTTTCCCAAGGTGGCGAAGAGCTCCCAGCAACAACACGTTCTCCTGCATTTTAGAAATCGGCGTGGCCAGAACGGTTGCCAGCACGCCGAAAAAAATAAAAATTGGCTCCGCCTTATCCAGAACCAAACCAAAGGTCAAAGAGCCGAAGACCATGGGATAATGCAGCTGGTGTCCAATCATGTCCAGAAAATCTCCTTGCGAGGAGAAGATTTTCTTCACCCGGGCCAACTCTCCATCGACGTGGTCCAGAAGCATTGCCATCCAAAGAAGAAAGATTCCCAGCCAGGAAACCCAAAAATTGGAGAAAGCCAGAAGTAAAGCCCCCACAACTCCCATGACGACCCAGACGGCGGTGACTTGATTGGGAGTTATGGCCGTGTTCCGCAGCATGTAAGTGATCCAGACGGAGATCTTGCGGGAAACGTAAATGTCCTGCCAGTTGGCCGGATCGTCTCTGTAGGTCTGGGACTGCGCCTCCACATCCCAACAGGTTTTGCGGATATCCTGGACCTCGGAACGAATTTGTTGAAACATATTTATTTTCTCCAAACCTCGCTTATGATGGAATACACAGCCCAATGATATTATAACTGTCCCTTCTTTAATCTACAGCACTTTTATATTAAGTTTCCAACCCTACCTCACCCTCATTTTCTGTATTCATGATCGTAGGGAATATCTGTTTTTTAAGTTCGTTTGGGCTGCTTTTTGAAATAAGCCTGGAGTCGCATAAAGAGTTATGTTGGCCAAAATTATTTTGCCAGGTTCTCTTAGATCTCGTTAAAGATTGAAGCCTGAAAGAATGAAGAACCCTACATGATGGCGCCCGGTTGAAATCAATTATTTTCGTCCGGGTATTGCATAAGAAGTATTGTGGGAAGTTTATGGGGATTAAATTTAGGTCTTATAATGTCAAAACCGTAATGGAGCCAAAGCCATGCCCTACAGCGCTGATCGCGCCAGGGAGGCTTTCGGCTTCCATTCGGAAATGGGTTACAAGGGAGGGTTGGAAAAAATAGTCAATTGGTACTCGTCGCGCCGCTTAATTTAGTTGCGCCGCCCAGTTTAGCCGGGAGGAGATACCGAAACACTTCCTTCATTTTGCGAACGTCGCAAAGAATGTTGGCGTAGGACTGGTTGGCCAGCGGGCAGTGGCATTTTTTCTGGCGGATGAACGTGCGGACTTCTTTTGCCCGTTGCGAATGCCAGATGGTATTGAAGTCGTAATCGAAGTCCTTGATATTTCCCATTGATTGGGTGTTGCCCAAAATACAACAGGGCCACACGTTGCCGTAGGGGTCGACATGAACGTTGGATATGCCCGCGTAGCAGGGGATGACTTGGGTTTTCTTTTTAACGATGTTTACCGAAAGGTCGTAGTAGACCAGGCGAAAGGCGTCGGTGATGCGGGCGAGTCCTTTTTTCTGGGACAACTTGGCCCACACGGCTTTTTTGAACAATTCCATCGCCGCTTTGAAATCCGTATTCGTGGGTCCTATTTCGTCGTTCACGTTGTGCATCTCGTCGCGGTTCTCCGCGATTTCTGAAATGTAGGAGTCGACTTCCAGTTTGCCGGCGTAATCGATGATTTCGGGTAAGGTGTCCACGTTAAATTGGGAGACCACGGTGCCCAGGCCGACCTTGAGATTGGAATGGCGGCTCTTCAAGGCTTTCAGGCCCGCCACCAGGCGCAGGACTTTTTCAAAGTTTCCGTCGACGCCGCGCACTTCGTCGTGGACTTTCCCCACGCCGTCGAACGAAGGCTTGACTTGCAAGGTCATCGCCGGATTGTAAGACCGCATGATGTTGAGAATTTTTTCAGTGTCCTTCAAGGCGCGTTCAACGGCCAGAGCGTTGGTCGGGATATGAACGACGCTGGGCTTGAGGTAAATGCAGGCCAGTTCGATTATTTCGGGCAGGTCTTTTCTTAAGAAAGGACAGCCGCCGGAAATGTTGAAGAAGAAAATTTTCCCCATGGATTTGAAAAGTTTTTCAATTTCATCGAGAGTCAATTCTTCTTTCAGCTTGTCCGGCTCTTTTCTATAGATGTCCCAAATGTTGCAGGAGAGACAGCGGGACTGGCATCTATTGGTGACCGAGAGAGTGAAGTTAAGAGGCGTCGTCGGTCTTGTGATGCCCAGTCTTGTTAAACGAAAATTAATAATCTTTGTTATAATATTTCTGCCTTTATTAAAATCCATCAGGTCCGTCCTGGTTGGTCATTTCTAATTTGCTATCTAAATATTATAAACAGCTTTAAATGAACGATTCCATTGAAAACCTCAAGAAGACGTTAAAACTCGCGGAACCCGCATTGAGCGCGGTCGTCCCCGTGATGAACGAAGAGGAAAATATTCCGCTTGTCTTTAAGGAATTGACCTCCGCCATCGAAGGCGAAGGCCTTTCCTACGAAATTATTTTTGTGGACGACGGGAGCACGGACGATTCATTTAAAGAGATGATGAAACTGAAAGAGGTTTCGCCGGCGGTTAAAATCGTTCGGTTTCGTTCCAATAAGGGGAAAACCGCCGCGTTATCAGCGGGTTTCCGGGCAGCTCGGGGAGAATTGGTCGTCACCATCGACGCCGATTTACAGGAGTCCCCGCAAGAGATCGGAAAAATGATTAAAGAGATGGAAAAAGGTTTCGACCTGGTATCGGCCTGGAGGTACAACCGGCAGGACTCGCCGACAAAGAACCTGGTTTCCAAAGTGTTCAACCGGTTTGTCCGGATGATTACCGGAGACACAATACACGACATCAATTGCGGATTTAAACTTTACAAAAAAGAAGTGGTCAAAAATCTCAACCTGTATGGCGAGTTGCACCGCGTCATCCCCACGCTCGCCTCCGCCAGCGGATTCCGCGTTGGGGAAGTCCAGGTGGAACACCAGCCGAGAAAGTTTGGGCACACCAAGTTCAGCGGCTTTCTAAGGGGCTTTCACGGTATCTTCGATTTATTTTCTGTTTTGTTCCTGAGCCGTTTTGGCAACCGGCCCCTGCATTTTTTTGGCATGGCGGGGTTCATCGTATTTGCCTTCGGGTTTGCCATCGCGCTGTTTCTAGCCCTGCGCTATTTTTTGGGCTTCGGGTTCATCGGCGAGAGAATGCCGCTCTTTCTCCTTGGCATTCTGTCCATGGTCTTGGGCTTCCAATCGCTTTCCATCGGCTTGGTGGGCGAAATGCTGGTCAAAAAAATCCTGACCCCTTCCAACAAATACGACGAAGAATTTTATTCGTGAAAATAGTTGTTTTTGGCCTCACTTACCCGTTTCGCGGGGGCATCTCCCATTTCACGACCGCCCTGTTCCACGCGCTGAGCAAGCGCCACGACGTCCAATTAATTTCCTTCTACAAACTATATCCTGATTTTTTATTTCCGGGGAAAAACCAGTTGGACGTCGGCGAAGGCGCCTTCAAGGCCTCGACGCTGGCGGAGATCAGCTCCATGAACCCGATTACCTGGCTCAAGATCCTTCCCGCCATCAAAAGGCAAAAGCCGGATCTTATTCTCTTCATGTGGTGGAACCCGATCATGGCCTTTTGTTATTTTTTCCTGGCGAGGGCGTGTCGAATTTTAACCGGCGGGAAAACAGCGTTTTATTGTCATAATGTGTTTCCTCACGAAGAAAGCCCGCTGGCGCGCATGCTGGCCCGTCTGGCTATGAACTCGCCGGAGGTCGTTATGGTCCAATCAACCAGGGACGCCGAGCAGGTTAAGAAGGTCTTTCCGCACAAAAAGTGCATTAAGGCGTTCCACCCAATGTACGACAACTTTCCGAAGACTGGAGTGAACCGCGCCGACGCCCGCGAGAAACTGGGTCTCAAATCTCAGCGCGTCCTATTGTTCTTTGGTCATATCCGAAAATATAAAGGACTGGACGGCCTGCTAAACGCCATGCCCCTGGTCTTGAAAAAAACGGAGTGCACCCTTGTGGTTGCGGGAGAATTTTACGAACCGCGCGAACCGTTCGATCAAATCATTGCGCGGCACGGCATGGAAGGTCGAGTGCGAATTGACGACGCCTATATCGGAAACGAAAAAGTGGAGTTGTATTTCAGCGCGGCGGACGCGGTCGTTCTTCCTTACGTCACCGCTTCGCAAAGCGGAGTGATCGCCTTGGCGTATCACTTCAACGTTCCCGCTATCACCACCGACGTTGGAGGGCTGAAGGACGTCGTCGACCAGGGGAAGACCGGTTATCTGGTTCCGCCCAACGATTCCGAAAAACTGGCCGAAGCGATCCTGAAATTTTACCAGGAAAAAGACGGGATCGATTTTGAAAGCAACATCGCAGCGCTGAAAGCTAAATACTCCTGGGATGCTCTGGCGCGGGAGATCGAAAAATGCGTCGACCCGTAAACGAAGTAACGAAGCGTGGAGTGTGGATCAACCGTCCTCTTCTTTTATGGAATCGGGGAGTTTAAACTCTGTGGACTGGGCAAGGGGAACCTGGTAAAGAAACCCGCCATGCGGCCGGTTAATTTCCGCCTCAAAGAAAATGAATTGGAAAATCTCTTCCGCCCGTTCTTCCTCTACCAGAAGGGTGACCACTTCCACCTCGGCGTATTGTCCAAAACTCACGGTTTGCGCCACCGTCGTGCTTCGCCCGCGTCCACGGTGAATATTTGTGTTGTCGACGCCTTTTTGCTCGTGCAGGAGATGAACCAGCTTCAAAGCTTTCCCTTGAGGCAAAACGCACACGATCCGTTTTAAATTTTCGCTGGTTTTCACGGGGCTCCCGACTTATTGATTTCGACGCTTATCTGTCTTGTTGTTTTTTCAGTTTTTGCAGGATATTTTCCGGAATATAGGTCGCCGCTTTTTCTAGCGGCGTGATGTACATGATGCCCATCCCTGGGACGTCCAGATTGCCCGCCAGATACATTCGTTCAAATATTCTCTCCACCTGCTCGCTGGAAACCACGATGTTGACGACTTCTTTTTCCACGTCCACCGCCACGCCCAGGATTCCCAGTTTTTCTCGCACGCCCATGCCGCGCGCAAAGTTTACCGTCGCCCCCTGCGCCCCCGCAGAGCGCGCGGCCTCGATGATTTCCTCCGCGTTTCCGCGCTGAACAATGCAGGTGATCAAAGCGACGTCCGTTAATACGGTGATTTCTCTCATTGAACTTCGGCTCCCAGCGGTTGAGGTTTTTTCGACTCGGCTTTTTCTTTCATCGTCAAGCGAAGTCGGATCCAAAGGCCCGTGGTTAAAACGGCGATGATGGGACAAATGGAGGCCATGGATAAAATGCCAAATCCCTCGACGGCGCTCACGGCGTTGCCAAACCCGAGGCCCATGGCCAGCACCAGCGGCACGGTCACCGGTCCGGTGGTCACCCCGGCGCTATCCCAGGCGACGTTGACAAACTCTTCCGAAGAAAAATAAGTGAGAAGAACTCCCAGACCGTAACCGGGAATCAACAGGTAGCCCATGGGAATATTGTAGATTATTTTTATCACCCCAATCATTATTCCAAACCCCACGCCGACGGAAACAGAGTACATGAGCAGGGATTTTTTAAAAGCCCCGCTGGTCAGATTCTCCACCACCAGTCCCAGGGCGTTCAGGGCGGGTTCCGCGAGCGTGGCCCCAAATCCCAGAAACCAGGCGAACAAAAGCGCGATGAGGATTCCCACGGAATAAATGAACAAGGGCGAGTTTTGAATATGTTCCAGTTGGGTGAACGCCGCCGGAACCATGCTTCCCGACTGGCTGCCGAGTTTGGACAATCCGTAGCTGAGCCCCAGGTTGAAAACGATCATCCCCACAACCGAGAGTACAAGTCCGTAAACGACAATGGGAGCCTCGGTCAATTTTTCTTTCAAAATAAAAACTAAAACCAGAAACAAAAATGCGACTAAAGGAACGATCGCGCGCACGCCTCCAATGAACTCCACCCAGGGAGTTTGCTCGTGCCAGGGTGGGGCGCCCGCCCCCGCCATGGTTTGAGCGAAAGCAATGATTTCCGCCGGGGTGATTACCGTCGAGACGTAGATCGCGAGAATCAGGACGGCCAATATGGGAAACAGCGACGCCAGGGTGACGATTCCAAAACCCGAAAGGGACGAATTGCCTTTACCCGCCGCCGAAGCGATTCCGATCCCCAACGAGAGCACCAGGGGCACGGTGACCGGTCCGGTAGTGACCGCTCCGCAATCCCAGGCCAGCCCTAGAATCTTGTTCAATTCCGGATCGAACATGCAATAAAACGTCAACGCAAAGGTTGGCCCCAACGAAAGATAGATCATCGGCTTGAGACTCCAGCCGTAAAGAAATCGAAGGGTGCCCAAAACAGCCGCCAGGCCGACCCCGATCCCCACCATTAAAACTAGGGTTTCCGACCACTGATTTAAAATTATAAAAAGGTAAGGCGCCTTGTTGACATCGACAATGGAACCCACGGCCTGCAAGGCGCCAATGGCGGGTTCGGCAAAGGTCACGCCAATGCCGAGCAAAAACCCGATTAAAAGCACGACGGGCAGTTTGGATTTTTTTGGGAGGCTGTGCCCGATCAATTCGCCAAAGGGCATCAAACCGAGTTTTAACCCTTCCAAAAAAATCATCAAACCGACAATTACGGCGACGAGTCCGCCCAAAATGATCCAATGGTCCCAAACCGCTTGCCGGAGAATCAGTATTTGGAACAGCGCCAAGTAAAGCGCAAGCGGCACGACCGCCTTGATCTGATTTGTGAGTCGAACTCCAACGTAAGGGGTCAACAGACGATAGACGTCCATTCCGCGCAATTGAAGCTTTTCTGGTTTGAAGGGAATCTCTTTCCCTTCAGGATCCAGTTGGGGCTTTGGGGCGAGGTCGTTGTAGCTGATGGAGTACTGGTTGGCCCGGATTTCGCGAACAAAATTTCCAAACCGAATTTCTCGTTGCATAAGAATCAAGCCCGATGAATTAGCGCTATAATCTGCGGAGACGTCCCGACTAAGAATGTTCGCTCGGGGTTCCTTAACAACACTTAAGTCAACTTCAAGGCCATTGTAACACTTCTGCCCCAAGAGGTAACTTGAAAGATTTATCCGTTACCATGTTCGGCCTGTTTGGACTCCTCGCGCTAGCGGCTCTCATGTTGCCGGCGGCCCGGCGGCTGAGAATCCCCTATACCGTTTTGCTGGTGATTGTGGGATGCGCCTTGGGCGGAATCGATCTGGTTCTTTCCCATCGGCCCGAGGGAATGTTCGGCGATTTCCTGGGATCGTTGAAGGGATTGGGCGTCACCTCGGACATGGTATTTTTCGTCTTCTTACCGGCGCTGGTTTTTGAGTCCGCCCTGACCATCGACGTGCATCGTCTTGTCGACGACCTGGCTCCGATATTGTTCTTGGCGATCATTGGCCTTTTGATTTCCACTTTTGTGGTGGGGATTTGCCTGTGGGGAGTTTCCCAGCAGACCATGTTGGTTTGCATGTTGTTGGGCGCGATCATCTCCGCCACCGATCCCGTGGCAGTGGTGGCTATCTTCAAAGACCTGCAAGCGCCCAAGCGTCTGGTCATTCTGGTGGAGGGAGAAAGCCTGTTCAACGACGCCACCGCGATCGTAATGTTCACCCTCCTTTCGGCCATGATATTTCAGGAGCAAAAAGTCGGTTGGCTTTCTGGAACCCTGGCCTTTGCCAAAGTGTTTTTTGGAGGGATCGCCGTAGGTTACCTCTGCGGAATCGGAACCGTCGCCATTTTCAAATGGCTGAAGAAACTGCCGCTGGTGAAAGTCACCCTGACCTTCAGCCTTGCCTATTTATCCTTCATTCTAGCGGAACATTATTTTCATGTTTCCGGCGTCATGGCCACGGTGACGGCGGGCTTGGTTTTAAGTTCTCTGGGACAATCCAGCATGCCCCCCACAACCTGGATCATGCTGGAAGAAACCTGGGAACACGTCGGGTTCTGGGCCAATTCCATTATTTTTATTCTGGTGGGCATAATAGTTCCGGAAATCATCGCCGAAACCAACCTGCAACTTCTGGGGATTCTGGCGGTTTTAATCCTGTGCGCCGTTGCGATTAGGGCGGCGATTATATATGGGATTTTGCCTCTGGTTTCCTTTCGGAATTGGGTCGTCCCGGTCAGCACGGCGTTTAAAACGGTGATGTTTTGGGGTGGCCTGCGCGGCGCCGTTTCCCTGGCTCTGGCCCTGGCGGTCATGGAAAATCCCAAGTTCGATCCGGAAGTCAGGTTTTTTATTGGAAGCCTGGTTGCCGGGTTTGTGCTGTTCACCTTATTTGTGAACGCCACCACCATCGGTCCGTTGATCCGCTTTTTTGGCCTGCACCGATTGTCTCCGGCCAACCGCGCTATTCGCAACCGGGCCATGGAAGTGTCGCATTACGACATCTCAAATTGCATCGAAAGCGCCGCAAAGGAATTACTGTTCAAACAGGAGTTGGCCAACGAGGTCGTGTTGAAATACCGCGAATCCGCGGCGGAGTTGGAACGTGTCAGAAAACAAAGCAAAGGATTTTCCGAGGACGACAACATAATCGTTGGCCTCACGGATTTGATCCATCAGGAACGCGAGGCCATCCTTAAATATTACGAGGAAGGATTTGTTGATTCCAGCATCGCCGGAATTTTGCAAAAGCGCGTGGACGATTTGTTCGACGGAGTCCGCATCGGCAAAACCGACGGCTACGTAAGCGCTTGGCAAAAAGGCCTGGCGTTCAACCGACTGGATCATTTTGCCGCCAAACTGCACCGGTGGTTTGGGTATTCAAATCTCCTGTCCCAGCGCCTGGCGGATCGCTTCGAGGCGTTGATCTCCCAGCGACGAATTGTTAGCGACGTCATTCTCAGGAGTCTCCCGGAAGTCGGCGTATTTTTGGGGAAGGAAATGGTGGATTTACTGAGTCAATTGTTGCAGACAAGGCTGGCGGCCATCAGCGAGGCCTTGATTCTCCTCCGGCTTCAGTACCCTGAATACGCGGCGCTGTTGGAAAAAAGATACCTTTCGCGCATTGCCCTGAGACTTGAAAGCGCCGAGTTCAACAATCTTTTGGAAAACTCTCTGATCAGCAAAAACGTTTTTCATGACCTGGAAAACGAATTGGAGGAGAAAGCCAAACGGATTGAAAAAAGACCCAAACTCGATTTAGGACTGGTCCCCGAAAAGCTGGTAGCCCGAGTTCCGTTTTTTTCCGACTTGTCCATTGATCGAATTAAAGGAATCGTCGGCTTGCTGAAAACAAGACTGGTACTGCCCGGCGAAAAAATAATTTCCAAGGGAGATCGCGGCGACGCCATGTACTTCATCTCGAACGGTTGCGTCGAAGTCGACTTGAAGCCGGAACCTGCGCATTTGGGGAGCGGAGATTTTTTCGGCGAAATCGCCCTGCTAAAGGATTCGCCTCGCACCGCTGACGTCACGGCCAAAGGGCTTTGCGATCTCTTAATTCTTTATGCCAGGGATTTTAAACCTCTGCTGGATTCACACCAGGACCTTCGGGGAATTATTGAACGCGTCGCAAAAGAGCGTTTGGGAAACGATTGAAAAAATTCCCCCAATCAATGGGTAGAATGGTAATCTTAAAAAAATTTTCGTAACGTTTTTCGTAGGGGCGCCGCATGAAAATAATCCGCGACTACATGACCACTCCGGTAAAGAGCGTTCCATCGAATGCAAACTTAACCGAAGGGTCAAAAATAATGGCCGAACATAATATCGGTTCCCTTTTGGTGAAAGAAGACGACGAGTATTTGGGCATTGTCACCCGCACCGATATCGTCGACCGGGTGGTGGCGAAAGATATGGATCCGCGCGCCGTCAAGGCGGGCGATATTTGTTCCAAACCGCTTTGGACCATCGACTTCATGTTGCCGTTGGAAGAGGCGTTAGGGAAAATGGTTGAGCATAAAATCAAACGCGTTGCCGTTACTCAACAGGGAAAGGTGGAAGGAATTATTTCAATCAATACCCTCCAGCAGGAATTATTTGATCGATAAGTTTTAGTTCGCGAAACCTCCACCCCCAGGAAAATTTTGAAAGTTTTATTTCTGGAATTCGATACGCAACGCGAATGGGCGGTTACCTCTATCGGCCCTTCGTTGATTGCCTCGTATATACGCGAGTCAGGCCATGAAGCCGAACTCCTTCGCATCTCGCCCGATCAGTCGTTGCGCTCCATCGTCCAGTCCGTAAAGGAAAAACAACCCGGTCTTCTGGCGACGTCCCTCACCAGCCGTCAATGGATTCGAAGTCGGGACGTCGTTCGCGCCTTGCGGGAAAAATTGGACGTGCCCGTCATTGCCGGCGGACTCCACCCCACCTTTTGCCCCGAGGCGGTTTTGGAGGCGGGGTTCGATTTCGTTTGTCTTGGGGAAGGCGAAACGGCCACGCTCGATCTGATCGAGGCGTTGGAAACCGGCGGTCCATCCGCCGATCAAACCATTCCGAATATCTGGGTCCGGGGCGGCGAAAGGCCCCCGTTGCGCCCGCCCGTCGAATCCCTGGACGCCATGCCCTTCATGGCGCGGGACATGCTCGACGAACAGAACGGCGTGGTTCATGTCGTCACGCAAAGAGGATGCCCCCTGCCTTGCACCTACTGCGCCGCGCGAAATCTTTTCGATTTGTACAAAGGCGCCGATTACGGAAAACGTCGCTCGCACGAAAATGTTCTCGACGAGCTGCATCAAATTCGCGCGGAGTCCCAACTGAACTACGTGATTTTTCTCGACGACACGTTCACCCTTTCCCCTAAATGGGTGATGGAGTTTTGCCGGCGCTACGAACGCGAACTGGGAATCGGTTTTTCAATTCATGCGCGCGTCGATACCGTGGACGAGGAAATGCTGGAAGCGTTGGCCGACGCCGGGTGCAAGCACATCGTCTACGGCGTGGAGAGCGGAAGCTTTCGCGTGCGCCGGGATATCATGAAACGGCCCATCCCGGACGAAACCTTCATCGAAGTTTTTGAACAAACCCGCCATCTGGGAATCATCGTCACCGCCAATTACATGCTGGGCCTGCCGGGGGAAACGCGCGAGGATATTGACCAGACGCTGAGCCTGCACCAAAAATTGCGTCCGCATGATTTTGGGTATTTCGTTTTCTATCCTTATCCGGGAACGCACCTATTTCAGGTGTGCCGCGACAAAGGCTACCTGCCGGAAAACTATCTGGACTTGCCCGCTATCCACAAACAATCCATTTTGAACCTTCCCGACCTTTCTCAGGAAGATATCCTCTGGTACTATGATGAGTTCACCCGGCTCCGGGAAGAAAACTACCTGGAACAATTCGGAGCCGCGTTAGATGAGAATCAAAAACCCCACCTCCGCGAAAGCATTGCCGAAAGCGCGGAGATGGGGTAGTCCGCTAACTTTCAGGAGAAACCGATGGCTTTCCCCGCGCGCGTAGGCGACATGGCAAAGCAGGATTCGCCGCATTGCCACGCGACGATTCATCCCCCCGCGCCGACTCCCACTCCCGTGCCGCATCCGGCGCTACCGCTGGCAATCATACCGCCGGGATGTCCGACCGTTATGATTGGAGGGACGCCCGCGGCAAGAATTGGCGACCAAACGGCCCCCTGCACGCTCCCCGGTTGCGTTCCCGGCGGACCGGGAATAATTTCCCTGGGCGCGCCCACCGTTTTGGCGGGAAGCATGCCCCTCGCAAGGGTAGATGATATGACCGCCCATGCCTCCTGCGTGGCGCCCATTCCCGGCCCCGTGGGTAAGATTCTTCCTCCGGGTTGCCCAACCGTCATGGTTGGCTGACGTCGCCTTGAAACTAAATCATTTTGAAAAACTAAAACCTGTTTGCCCCCGGTGCCTGCGCGACCGCAACCGGCAGACCGCTTTGAAAATCGGCTCCAGCATCCAGCGTAACGGCGATTCGATTCGCGAAGGCATACTGCTTTGCCCGCAGTCCGACTGTCTCATGGAGTACCCGATCATCGATGGACTGCCGATCATCATCGCCGACCTGCGCGCTTATGTGACCCAACATGTTTTTTCGATCCTCCAACGCGGCGATCTCTCCGCAGATATGGAAGGCCTGCTGGGAGACTGCCTCGGACCCGGCTCCGCCTTCGACACGCAACGCCAGCACCTGAGCATCTACGCGCAGAGCCATTATGAGGACCGAGATCCGAAAGCGGAGCAGGGGGGGGGGGCGTCGCTAGATGAGTCGGTTTTAAGTCTGCTTGAAAATGGATTGGAGCTGGCGGGAGAGCGAATGCCCGGAACCATCGTCGATGCTGGATGCTCGGTTGGCCGTTCAACCTTCGCCCTGGCGGAAAAATCCGACGACCTGGTTTTGGGAATCGACATGAGTTTTGGTATGCTCAAGGTCGCCGCAAAAATTCTTAACGAAGGCGTCGCAAGCTATCCCCTGCGCCGGGTGGGCATGGTTTACGATCAACGCGAGTTTCCGTTGGAGTTTGAAGGATCGGAAAAGGTAGATTTTTGGGTGTGCGACGCAACCGCATTGCCTTTTGCCGACGACCAGTTCGCCTTTGCCGCCAGCCTTAACATTTTGGATTGCCTGCAATCGCCCTACGACCATTTAAAATCACTGTCGCGGATTTTGGTTCCCGGAGGGAAAACCGTGATTGCCTCGCCCTACGACTGGACCGCCGGGGCGACGCCCGTGGAAACCTGGGTAGGCGGGCATTCTCAGAGGTCGGTAAACAAAGGATCGAGCGAAGCCATGTTGCGATCATTGTTTGCGGGCGGCGGACATCCCAACGAGATACAAGACCTGCACATGATCGGAGAAATCGAACGCCTCCCCTGGACCGCCAAACTGCACGACCGAAGCGTCGTCCACTACCAGGTCCACCTCCTCGCCGCACAGGCAAGAGCCTGAGGTAATTTTCTGAAATGAAAACTATCCCTGGCCATCAGAGGTTTTAATTTTGTCCCCTTCACCTATGTCCGTCGCTCTGTGAGCGCTCTCCTCAAGGGAGCCAGGCAAGCGCCTGGAGGCAATGCTCTGAAAACGGTTGGCTTGTAACTATTGAGTCCAACGTCATGCTCGCTTGGCGCCTAATTGGGTTCAGCGTCACGCTGGTCGGTGCAGGGGACGCACAGGGTGGCTTCGGGGATCAGCATGATGCGCCCGTGGGGGATAGGATTGTCGCATCGCATGCATATGCCGAATTCTGGCTGGTCGACTTTGTTCAATGCGGTTTCCAGTCGCGCCAACTTCGCCGTGGCGACGTTCAAGTTTGCTTCGCTTATGCTCTTGCTGTTAATCGCTTCCATGCGCGTGAGCCTGCCGATGGCGTTATCTGGAGCG